>JAIRUB010000049.1 GCA_031254635.1 Prevotellaceae bacterium
GGGTATTTCTGCATTCGATAAAACTCCTATCAAAGAATTACTTACAGAATTTCAAATCAATCAAAATGTCAAAGAACAATTAAATTTATTTAGTTCCAATTTTTAACGCATCAGTAGTAATTTCGACTTTTTTATTAATTTTGCTTCAAGTTAAATACAGGGTTATATGCATAAATGTTTTTTCATAACCCCACGTAACTGGATTTATTTTTAGCTCCCAAAATGAAAATGGGAACCAAAAGTGTAGTTTTTCATATACACTCCATAAATTTAATAATTTTACAAACTTAAGAGACTGTTTAAATTTAACAAAAAATTAATATAATTAATTAAAAATCAGTAGATTATTTGGCTATTATTTCATATTTTTGTGATTATCAATCAAATAAATATCTGTATTTTATTAATAATAAATACATTATAGCAACAGTCTAATAATACTGTGTTTGTATACCTTAATGGTCTGTGTGTGTTATATTTCCGTCCTAAACACATCTTTATATTCTTATTTCAAGAACAAATGTTAGGTGTATTTTTTGATTTTTGCAAAATTTCAGGATGAAAATGATAAAATAATAGAGAATTGCATTATATAATTCACTGCTACTAAGGGTGCTTTTTAAAAATAAGTTTTTTCAACTTATAATCTCATAATCACTTTCCACTTTACAAACTTTTAACTACCTTTGTTAAATTTTTGTTTTATGAAAGAGAAAATGCAGCCGGATTTTTTGTTTGAAGTAAGCTGGGAAGTATGTAATAAGGTGGGTGGTATTTATACCGTAATGGCTACTAAAGCCTTGAATATGAGTATGGAGCTAAAAAATGGGCATATCCTGATTGGCCCCGATGTGTGGCGCGATACGGAGCAAAACCCCGACTTCACCGAAGACCCTCGTTTGCTGCGTTCGTGGAAAGCGAAAGCCGCCGAAGAAGGCCTGCGTGTGCGTGTAGGACATTGGAATGTGGCCGGAAGTCCGATTGCTATCTTAGTTGATTTTACCACCTTCATTCCTAAAAAAGATGAAATTTTTGCCAAGTTTTGGGAGGTTTATAAACTCGACTCTATTAGCGGTCAGTGGGACTACGTTGAGTCTGCCCTCTTTGGTTATGCTGCAGGAAGAGTTATCGAAAGTTTTACAAATTTTAATACCAATCCCCGCCAGCGTACCGTAGCACAATTCCACGAGTGGATGACCGGTGCCGGACTACTTTACCTCAAGATGCAAGCGCCTTATATAGGCTGTGTTTTCACTACACATGCTACTGTGCTTGGCCGATGTGTTGCCGGCAATAATTTGCCGCTCTATGACAAAATGGAGCAGTATAACCCCGACGAAATCGCCCGTCAGTATAATGTAGTGTCGCGCCATTCTCTCGAAAAACTCGCCGCTCATGCAGCCGACTGCTTTACTACGGTAAGCGATATCACTGCCCGCGAGTGCAAACATTTCTTATCAAGAGAGGTAGATATTGTTACGCCTAACGGTTTTGAAAATAGCTTTATGCCTCCGGCCGATAAATATCCGGTTAAACGGAAGGCTGCCCGTGAAAAATTGTTGGAGGTGGCACAGGCCTTGCTTAATCAACCGGTGGCGCCGGACACGCTGTTGGTAGGAACTTGCGGACGTTACGAATATAAAAACAAGGGATTAGATGTCTTTATTGATGCGCTTACACAAATTAACAACAACACTCAACTTCAACGTAATATTGTTGCCTTTATTATGGTGCCCGCAAATCATCACGGACCGAATAAGGAACTTTTATACAATTTGCAAAATCCGGCCGACAATCATAATGTTGAAGAAGTATATACTACGCATTATCTCAGTAGTCCCGAACACGATGCCATTCTTTTACACTGTAAGGAAAAAAATCTGAATAAGAACCAAAACGATAAGGTGAAAATTATTTTCGTACCCTCTTATCTAAATGGTAATGACGGGATCTTCAATATGTCTTATTATGATTTGTTGATTGGCCTTGACTTGACATTATTCCCCTCATACTATGAGCCTTGGGGCTACACTCCGTTAGAAAGTTTAGCCTTTGGCGTGCCCACGCTTACCACCTCTTTGGCTGGTTTTGGCGAATGGGTTAATACTCATTATTCGGGAAAACATAAGAGCATTGATATCATTCATCGCGATGACAGTAATTACAACGAGGTGGTAATAGGTGTGACCGATAAAATAAAGCAAATTGCCCAATTATCGGAAGAAGCCATGAGGGACATGAGCAACAACGCTAAGAATGTATCAACTATTGCGCTTTGGAATAATCAAATTCAATATTACAAGAAAGCGGCTACCTTAGTTTTGGAAAAAGTGTTGCAACGTTTGCCCGACATTCCTGTACAGACAGAAGAGCAGACTTCTTATATAGAAAAACAAGTATCTATCAGTAACCCTTCGTGGAGCGCGGTGATGATTCACCGTCAGATTCCCTCTAAGCTGTCGGCGCTCGAAGAGCTGTCGAAAAACCTGTGGTGGTGCTGGAACGAGGAGGCTATTAACCTCTTCCGTTCCATCGATCCAGAACTTTGGGAACGTTGCGAGCGTAATCCTATCGCCATGCTTGATAACATTCGTTACCAGCAGTATCAGGAGTTGGAAAAAGATGCCGGCTTTGTAGCGCGATTACAACAGGTGTATGGCCTTTTTACCGAATACATGAATGGTAAGAAGGCGATGAAAACTCCCAATATTGCTTACTTTAGCATGGAGTACGGCTTGCACACTTCCTTGAAAATTTATTCGGGAGGTCTGGGTATTCTAGCAGGCGACTACCTGAAAGAAGCCAGCGATAAAGGTACCCATATTACTGCAGTTGGCTTGTTGTACCGCTATGGTTATTTTACTCAGAAATTATCCTCGGCAGGCGACCAGGTGTCGAACTATGAAGCGCAGGATTTCATGAAAATTCCGGCTGTTCCTGTGCATGATAAGGATGGCAAGTGGGTTACGGTAAGTATTGCCTTCCCCGGCCGTAATGTGAATGCCCACTTGTGGCGAGTGGATGTTGGCCGTGTTGAACTGTATTTATTGGATACCGACTGTGAGGACAATCTTCCCGAAGACCGGAGCATTACTTATCATCTTTACGGCGGCGATTGGGAAAACCGCCTGAAGCAGGAAATTCTTTTAGGAGTGGGAGGGATTCGCGCCTTGCGTAAATTGCAATTAGATATAGATGTTTACCATTGTAACGAGGGCCATGCTGCTTTCACAGGTTTGGAGCGCCTGCGGGAATTTGTAATAGACGAAAACCTTCTTTTCGAGGAAGCGCTCGAAGTAGTGCGCGGCTCCTCGCTCTTTACTACCCATACGCCCGTACCTGCCGGACACGACGCTTTCGGCGAAAACATGCTGCGTACATACATGTCGCACTACCCCGATCGTCTCAAAATTAGTTGGGGAAAATTGATGAGCCTCGGTAAAATTAGAGTGAATGACCCTAACGAAAAATTTTCAATGAGTTATCTTGCGGCCAATCTTTCACAGGAGGTGAACGGCGTGAGCTGGCTGCACGGCGAGGTAAGCCGCGATATACTGAAAGAACTTTGGCCGGGTTACCTGCCCGAAGAACTGCATGTGAGTTATGTAACCAACGGCGTGCATTATCCTACATGGACAGCTCCGGAATGGAAAGAAATCCACGAGGAGGTATTTGGCGCCGACTTTAAAACCCATCATTACGATAAAAGCTGCTTCGACGGTATTTATAAAGTAGCTAACGAACGTATTTTAGCAGTACGCAACACACTCCGCAAACGCTTAATCAACGAAATTAAAAAACGCCTGTCCGACTCCACTGCGATGAGCTACTTCACGCCGCGACAGGTAGTGGAGGTGAAAGAACAATTGCGCGACGATGTGCTGACCATCGGCTTTGCCCGCCGCTTTGCCACCTATAAGCGTGCACACCTGCTCTTTAAAAACCTTGAGCGTTTGAGCGAGGTGATTAATAATACGGAACATCCGGTACAATTTGTTTTTGCCGGTAAAGCGCACCCAGCTGATAAGGCCGGCCAAGAGCTGATTAAACGTATTGTAGAAGTTTCGAAGATGCCGCAATTTATCGGTAAAATTGTGTTTGTACCTAATTATGATATAGAATTAGCGAAGCTGTTGGTGCAGGGTGTCGATATCTGGTTGAATACGCCCATGCGCCCACAGGAAGCCTCAGGAACGAGCGGAGAAAAGGCGGTGATGAACGGCGTTATGCACTTCAGCGTTCTCGATGGTTGGTGGGTAGAGGGCTATCAACAGGGCGCAGGCTGGGCCTTGCCTATGGAACAAATTTATGAAAACCAAGCCTATCAGGACGAATTAGATGTGGAAACTATTTACAATATGCTTGACGATGAAATTGCGCCTATGTTTTATAAGCGCGATAAACACGGCGTCTCTGTCGAATGGATGAACCAAATCAAAAATACCATTGCGAAGGTAGCTTCCAATTTTACAACTAACCGTATGCTGATTGATTATGAAGAACGCTTTTATAATAAGTTAGTTAAACGACATGCCTGGTTAGTAAAAGATAATTATGCCGAAGCTGCTGCTATAGTTGAATGGAAAAAAAAAGTAGAGAGAGAGTGGGAACATATCGAAATACTTTCCTTCAAACAACCCGACAATACCCTCGACTTATTTGCTTTGGGTAAAGAGGTGGAAGCAGAAATTACTTTATTGGTAGGTGCATTGGCACCAGAAGATGTGGGCGTGGAATTTGTGATTGCCGAACAAGAGAAAAATGAAACTTACAGAATTAAGTCGAAGTATGAATTTACCTTATCATTGCGTGTTAATGGCCATGCCACCTACAAGGTGAAAATAGTGCCCGACGTTCCCGGAATGTTTTACTTTGCAGCGCGTATTTTCGCCAAAAGCCCAAAACTCCCGCATCGCCAAGACTTTGCATTGGTGAAGTGGTTGTAATCTAAGCCATGACTTTTATAAGATTAACAAGATTATAGCCCGAATAGAATTATGCCCGATATGACAAGTATAAAAAAGAGAGACGGAGTTGTAGCTTATCTCATTTCTTTATTAAAAAAGACAAAGGGAAGAAATTAATTTTGGAAGAACAGTCCTTGCGAACTACAGCCATGAAGAAATTATACGAGCAGGCAGTTCTCTTAAATTAACAAAAGTAGAATGATGAAAGACAAAAAAATATTCACTGTGGCGCAAATCCGTGAAGCCGATGCTTATACCATCAACTGTGGCAGTATTTCTTCTGTTAATTTGATGGAGCGCGCCGTTGCTGCCTGTGTGCAGTGGATTGGAACGCATACCGGTTTTGCTCGGCGCTTCGTCATTGTTTGCGGACAAGGCAATAATGGCGGCGATGGTTTAGCTATTGCCCGTATGCTTTCCCAAATACAAGAGGTAAAAGGAGTTGAGGTTTATATCCTGCGCCTCTCGGAGCGCTCTACGCCTGATTTTTCAGAAAATTTCCGGCGTTTACAACAATGTGCAGGAGTAACTATATACGAATTGTTACCCGATACAGCCTTTCGCTTGAAACAGCCTGCCGATATACTTATTGATGCTATTATCGGCTCTGGGCTTTCGGCTCCAGTAAGCGGCTGGTTAAAAGAAGTTATCACTACTATTAATGCCTTGAATATGCCGGTAATTTCCATTGATATTCCCTCGGGAATGTTTGCCGATATACCTCTGAGTAAGGATGCTACTGTAATTAGGGCTGAGCAGGTATTATCGTTCCAGTTTCCGAAATTGTCCTTTATGTTTCCGGAGTCGGGCGCCTTTATGGAAGCTTTTCACGTACTGCCTATAGGAATAGAAGAAACTTATATTATACAAACGCCTACACCTTGGTATTATATTACCGAAGATGCCGTTCTTGCATCTTTGAAAAAACGTTGCAAATTTACCCATAAGGGCGATTTCGGCCACGCCTTGCTCATCGCCGGAAGTTACGGCAAGATGGGCGCAGCGGTGTTGGCTGCCCGTGCCTGCCTGCGTGCGGGTACAGGCTTGCTTACTGTTCACGTTCCGCAGAAAGGCGTAGCAGTGCTGCAAACAGCCTTTCCGGAAGCAATGGTTAGTGTTGACGAAGGACAGGAAATTATTAGCTCCCTTCCCAACAATTTATTGAATTACGATGGGGTAGGAGTGGGATCCGGGATGGGTACGCAGCCATTCACCCGTGAAGCCTTGCGTTCGCTATTAGAACATATTGGTGCCACACCTTTGGTGCTTGATGCCGATGCCTTGAATATCTTAGCCTTGGAGCCGGCACTCTTAAAATTTTTGCCTGAAAATACCATTCTAACCCCACATCCGAAAGAATTTGAACGACTATCGGGACAAGCCTACACGGATAGTTTAAGCCGTTTGCAGGCAGCGCAAGCCTTTGCAGCGCAATATAAAGTTATAGTGCTACTAAAGGGCGCTTATACAGCTGTGTGTGTCCCCGATGGTACTGTCTTTTTTAATACTACCGGCAACCCCGGTATGGCCACTGCCGGCAGCGGCGATGTGCTTACCGGCGTTATTACCTCGCTGTTGGCGCAAGGTTATACACCCTTAGATGCTGCAATTATTAGCGTGTGTCTTCACGGCCGGGCAGGGGATAAGGCTGCTGTGCAAAGAGGCCAAACAGCTTTAATTGCTTCGGATATTATTGAGAGTTTATGAAAGGTAAAAGGTGATTTACGAATTGAGAAATGAACGTTAAAATTTAATATTCTGACATTAAGTTATTTAATTATTTTATTATTAAAAAACACGAAAATTTGTAGCCTAAAAAGATAATTTTCACATTTTATTTTTACCTTTGTAAACAATATTGTTAGGAATAGCCTTTTTTGGGACTCGTAACATATTACAAACTATAAAACCTAATATCAGATGAAAAAATTACTGTTATTTATCTTGACA
>JAIRUB010000092.1 GCA_031254635.1 Prevotellaceae bacterium
GGCAGGACAATCATTGGCATTAGCACCTGTAATAGCTCCAGGAGTTCCGGGAAGGGGAGCTTCTTCGTTATCGCTACATGAGAAAGTTGCTAAAACACAAGCAAGAGATACGTAAAAAAGAATTTTTTTCATAAAACATATTATATTAAGGTTAATAAATAAATAATGTACAAAGGTAAATCTTTAAATGTAAAAAAGCAAATTTTAATCCCAAATTATTTTATTATTTTTCTCCTTCTGCTGCATCAGCGCATACATTTCATCGCGGAAACAAGCGGCTGCTACAAAGTCTAACTCTTTGGCTGCTTGTTCCATCTGCTTACGGGCATAAATTATGGTTTTGTCTAACTGTTCGTTATTCATTTGTTGCAATACCGGATCGGCTGCTATAGGTGTGTCCATATTCATTCTTAAAGCATAATTTCCGTCTGAACGAATAAGTTCCCCGCCCAATATAGCACGGTTAGTCTTCGAAACCTGCTGTGGAATAATGCTATGCTCTATATTGTAACGGATTTGTTTCTCGCGACAACGGGCTGTTTCATCCATCGTTTGCTGCATGGAATCGGTAACTGTGTCGGCATACATGATTACCTTACCATTCAGGTTACGCGCTGCGCGGCCGGCCGTTTGGGTTAAGGCGCGTGAGGAGCGCAGGAAGCCCTCCTTGTCGGCATCAAGAATAGCTACTAAGGATACCTGCGGTAAATCAAGACCCTCGCGCAGCAGGTTCACCCCTACTAACACATCAAACAAGCCCCGCTGCAAGTCCTCCAATATCTGAATACGTTCCAGGGTATCCACATCAGAGTGGATATAGCGGCAACGTATTTCAATGCGTTCAAAATATTTTGTCAGTTCCTCCGCCATCCGTTTGGTAAGCGTAGTCACCAAAATACGTTCGTTGTGGGCTGCGCGTTGGGCTATTTCTTCTACCAAATTGTCAATTTGGTTTCCGGTAGGCCGCACTTCAATAACAGGGTCTAAGAGGCCTGTGGGGCGTACTACCTGTTCTATTACTACGCCTTCGCTTTCCTGTAGTTCAAAATCTGCAGGCGTGGCGCTCACATAAACTCTTTGTCCCACTAAGGCATCAAATTCTTCAAACTTCAAGGGGCGGTTATCGGCAGCGGCAGGCAGTCGAAAACCATAATCTATTAGGGTTTGCTTGCGCGAGCGGTCGCCCCCGTACATGGCGCGTATCTGTGATACTGTTACATGGCTTTCGTCAATAAAAGTAATGAAATCTTTGGCAAAATAATCCAATAAACAGAAAGGCCTTGAGCCGGGGTTTCGCCCATCGAAATAGCGGGAATAATTTTCAATGCCGGAGCAGTAACCTATCTCTTTAATCATTTCCAAATCATATTCCACACGCGATTTTAACCGTTTTGCCTCTTGTGGTTTCCCTATCTCGTGAAAATAGTTGCATCGTTTCAGCATATCATCCTGTATATCGTGAATGGTCCTGTGCATACGTTCTTTGGTGGTGCTAAAAATATTTGCAGGGTAAATATGCACTTCTTCCGGTTCATCAATTGTACGCCCGCCAACAGGTTCAAAGGTTTCTACTTTTTCTATTTCATCACCCCAAAAAACAATACGGTAGGCAAAATCACCATAAGCCAAATACACGTCAACCGTATCGCCCTTTACCCGAAACGTTCCCCGCTCAAAATTTATATCATTGCGCGAGTACAAAGCGTCCACCAAAGCATAGAGGAATTTGTTGCGCGACAATAATTGTCCGCGTTTAATCGTCATCGTATTGGCTAAAAAATCTTCTGGATTACCGATACCATAGAGGCATGATACGCTCGACACCACAATCACATCGCGCCGTCCCGACAATAGAGAAGAAGTGGCGCTCAGTCGCAATTTCTCAATTTCGTCGTTAATGCTCAAATCTTTTTCGATATAAGTATCGGAAATAGGTAAGTAGGCTTCGGGCTGGTAGTAATCATAATACGACACAAAATATTCTACGGCATTTTCGGGAAAGAAGGCCTTAAATTCGCCATAGAGTTGAGCGGCCAAGGTTTTATTATGGCTAAGTATTAAAGTTGGCCGTTGGGTTCGGGCTATCACATTGGCCATGGTAAAGGTCTTGCCCGAGCCGGTAACGCCCAACAAGGTAGAAGCTCTAACATTCTTGCTCAGCGCCGACACTAAGGCAGCAATAGCTTCAGGTTGGTCGCCCGTAGGCTGGTAGGCCGATATTAATTTGAAGTCCATTCATGAAGCGTTAGACGTGAAGCGTGAAGTGGTTTATGAGTTATGAATTATGATTGCTTATTTGGTTATTTGTTGATTTGCTTATTTGTCCACGAATCACACAAATTAATCATTGTTCATTAATCATTACAATGGTAGGTTGTCATGTTTTTTCGGAGGATTAACCAATTTTTTGCTAGCTAATTGCTGTAAGGCGCGGATAATGCGGAAGCGGGTATTGCGCGGCTCTATAATATCGTCGATGTAGCCAAATTTAGCAGCATTATAGGGGTTAGCAAAGGCTTCGCGGTATTCAGCTTCTTTTTCTGCGGCTAATTGTGTAGGATCAGTAACGGTAGCTATTTCTTTACCATAAAGCACTTCAATAGCGCCTGAAGGTCCCATCACAGCAATTTCGGCAGTAGGCCATGCGTAATTAATGTCGCCGCGTAGATGCTTACTGCTCATCACACAATAAGCGCCACCATACGATTTACGCAGTGTAACGGTTACCTTGGGAACAGTAGCTTCGCCGTATGCATATAATAATTTTGCACCATGCAGGATAATTCCGCCGTACTCTTGTTGTGTGCCGGGTAAAAAACCGGGAACGTCCACCAAGGTTACTATAGGAATATTAAAGGCATCGCAGAAGCGGACAAAACGGGCAGCCTTGCGGGACGCATTATTGTCAAGGCAACCGGCCAATATCCTAGGTTGGTTAGCCACAATACCCACGGAAACGCCATTGAAGCGGGCAAAACCCACAATAATGTTAGCAGCGAAATCTCTATGTACTTCTAGAAAGTCGCCATTATCCACCACAGCACCAATGACCTCATACATATCATAAGGCTTGTTGGGGCTATCGGGAATAATCTCATTAAGTGAATCTTCTAGACGGTCTATGGGATCGTTGCAACTCATCAAGGGAGCTTCTTCCAAATTATTTTGAGGAAGGAAACTGAGTAGTTTGCGAATCAATTTCAGACCATCTTCTTCGCTGTCCACGGCAAAGTGAGCCACACCGCTCTTGGTAGCATGAACGCTGGCGCCGCCCAACTGTTCTTGGGTTACATCTTCGCCCGTAACAGTTTTTACTACCTTGGGGCCTGTAAGAAACATATAACTAGTTCCCTTGGTCATGATATTAAAGTCGGTAAGTGCCGGAGAATATACTGCTCCGCCTGCACAGGGACCAAAGATGGCCGAAATCTGCGGAATAACACCGGAAGCTAAAATATTGCGTTGGAAAATTTCAGCATAGCCGGCTAAGGCATTGACACCTTCCTGAATGCGTGCACCACCGGAGTCATTAATACCTACCACGGGGGCGCCCATTTTCATAGCCTGGTCCATAATCTTACAAATTTTCATAGCAAAACTTTCCGATAAGGAACCGCCGAACACTGTAAAATCCTGAGCAAACACGTACACCAAGCGGCCTTCAATAGTACCGTAACCGGTAACAACACCATCTCCAAGGTATGTTTCTTTTTCCATGCCAAAATTGGTGCAGCGATGGGTAACAAACATATCAAACTCTTCAAAACTGCCACCATCGAGCAACATTCCGATGCGCTCACGGGCTGTGTATTTTCCTTTTTGATGCTGAGAAGCAATTCGTTTTTCACCGCCGCCAAGACGTGCTTTTTCACGTAACTGTATCAGTTTTTTTACTGTTTCTATTTGATAGCTCATATTGTTGATGCTTATTTGGTTATTTGTTGATTTGCTTATTTGTTGTGAAGCGTGAAGCGGGTTATTATTGTTTTGTTGAAGATTGGAGAAGATTGTTAAAAATTGTAGAAAATTATTTTTTACCCACTTTCACCTATTTTCTACTATTTTACCCTTTTCACCTCTTATCTTACACCCTCTACTATTCATTATTCATTACTTCTCGCATAGTTCGGTGAGTACGCCTAAGGTTGATTTCGGATGTATGAAAGCAATATTCAGATTTTCAGCACCTTTACGCGGCATTTTGTCTAATAGTTGTAAGCCCTTATCGGCCATTTCGTTCAAGGCAGTTTGCAGGCCATCTTCTACTGCAAAGGCTAAATGATGTATCCCTTCACCTTTTTTTTCTAAAAATTTACCAATGGGCCCTTCAGGTTCAGTGCTTTCCAATAATTCAATTTTGGTTTGGCCAAGCATAAAGAAAGCTGTTTTTACCTTTTGTTCCACAACTTCTTCAATAGCGTAACACTTTAGCCCTAAGAGATTTTCGTAAAAAGAAATAGCCTCTTGCAATGATTTGACGGCTATTCCAATATGTTCAATATGAGATATTTTCATGATTTATAGCAATTTATTTTTATTTCATATAAGAAAGTGGCACAAATTTATCAATTTAAAATTTATTTTCCTAAAGAATTTCAATTTTTTATTCAAATTTGTATCTTTGTAAACTTTTTTAAAATTAATAAGTGATTTTATGCGAAAATTGTTCATCGGCATTTTGATAGCCCTGATTTCTTTAACTACTAATGCTCAGACGATTGCTAATAGCGGGTCGAAAGCAACTGTGAAATGGTACAGTATAGGAGAAGCGCAAGCTTTGAATACCACAGCTCCCCGCAAAATATTCATTGATATGTTTACTACTTGGTGTGGATGGTGCAAGGTATTGGACAAAAACACCTTTTCAGAGCCTGATATTGCCCAATACTTGAATACTTATTTTTATCCTGTAAAATTCGATGCAGAAGGAAAAGAGCCAATAGTATTCAATGGCCACACTTTCAACTTTAGCCCGGAACAGAAGAGCCACGAGTTGGCTATTGCCATGCTACAGGGTAAAATGAGCTATCCCAGTATGGTTTTCGTGGATGAAAATTTACAATTGCTTACCATGCTTCAAGGCTACTTGCCACCCGAAGATTTGCGCCCCATATTGGTTTTCTTTGCCCAAGAGGAATACAAAAAAATGACTTGGCAAGATTTCATGGCTCAATGGCCGGGAATTCTAAAGCAATAAAATAGCTACACAATATCATTAACGGAACAGGTCTATGGTTTCATCTAAGAAATCAATGGGCTTTTCGTTAATAATCATACGCAGCGTATTTTTCATCTTCACGTTTTGGATAAACAAATCGTGCTCGGGATGTTGGTTCATTTCATGCATAGGACTCTTGAAGTAGAACGACAGCCAGTGCTGTATACCTTTGAAGCCACAGCGTTGTGCCAAATCCATGAGCAATACCAAATCCAAGCAAATCGGGGCTGCTAAGATAGAGTCGCGGCAAAGGAAGTTTACTTTCAACTGCATCGGGTAGCCCATCCAGCCGAAGATATCGATATTATCCCAGGCTTCTTTTTCATCCTTGCGCGGAGGATAGTAGTTGATGCGCACCTTATGGTATATATCGCCATACAATTCGGGATACAGTTCGGGTTGCAAAATAGTGTCAATAACCGAGAGCTTGCTTTCTTCTTTGGTTTTGAAGGAGCCCGGATCGTCTAAAACCTCGCCGTCGCGATTACCAAGAATGTTGGTAGAAAACCAGCCGCTCAAGCCCAGCATACGGGTTTTGAACATAGGAGCCAACACTGTTTTCATCATCGTTTGCCCCGTTTTGAAGTCCTTACCGCAAACTGGCATGTTTTGCTTATCGGCATATTGCAACAAGGCTGGCATATCCGTCGTAAGGTTTGGCGCACCATTGATGTAAGGCACTTTCTCGGTCAAGGCTGCATAAGCATAAATCATACTCGGAGCAATATCGGCATGATTATCTTTCATGGCTTGTTCCAATTTAGCCAAATCCATGTGGATATCTCCCATAGGAAGGAATACTTCGGTACTGCCGCACCAAATCATTACTAAGCGGTCGCATTGGTTGGCTGCTTTGAAATCGCGGATGTCTTTCCGCAACTGTTCCATCAAATCCCATTTGGTAGCGCCGGTTTTCACATGGGTGCCATACAAGCGTTTCACATAATTCTGGTCAAAGACTGCTTTCATCGGGCGTAATTTCATTAATTCGGCACGCAAAAGTTCGAAATCACGATGCTGTAACACTTCTGCCCGCACAATGGAGTCATACACATCTTCATCCTGTATGTCCCATCCGCCAAACACTATTTGATCAAGGCCGGCTAAGGGAACTACATCTTTAATTTTCGGAAAACGATTTTCATTTCGTTGTCCCAATCGGATGGTAGCCATTTGCGTAACCGATCCTATGGGTTTCGACAAATTCTTACGCACTGCATAAGTTCCTGCAATAAAAGTTGAAGCTACAGCTCCATTCAGTCCCACTATCAAAACGCCCAATTTACCGGAGGGTGTTTGAACATTAATTTTTTCCATAATGAATTGTTTAAAAATTTATATTAATATTTTAGTTAATTCTTCTATGTTGCTTATAATAATATCCGCAAATTTTCTATCTGTACTATCTTCCTCTGTATCCCACCCACGGCCTTTCAGCCAAACTGTTTTACAGCCCAGCAATTGTGCCGGCGCTATATCGTTTTTAAAAGAATCGCCGATTACCAATATTTCCTGTGCAGGTATATTAAGATACTGAATTCCTAACCGGAAAATTCCAGGATTGGGCTTACGTATGCCCACCCGCGCCGATTCAATAATAGTTTGGAAATAATCAGCAATACCGTATTCCTTGATTACAGTTTGTATATTTCCATAAAAATTCGACACCAATACCAATGGATATTTTCCCGACAATAGCGCCAATACCTGTACCGATTCCTGCACCTTCTGTCGAGCGAAATCATCACAAACAGCTATCAATTGTTCCTGCTCAGAAAGGCCTGCCCGAAAATCTCGGCAATGCTGCGATAAATAGTCGAATTGACAGGCAATCTTCTCTTGCAAAACATCTTTGAATGTATTGGTGGCTTTAACCAAGCCGCTATGCTGTTCTAACTGACGTTCGGCATGTATATAAGCGGCACGCAGCAGCGCCTCATCAACAGTAATTCCTGCTGAAGCATATTGCTTGGCAAAGACACAATACCAATGGTGGCCGCCGGTGTCGAGCGTTCCGCCGTAGTCGATGAGTATGCCGTTGATGTTCATTTATGTTTAGTTGTTTATTTATCGTGAAGCGAGTTATGAATTATGGGTTATTATTATTTAATTATTCGATAGTAATTCACTGTTGTATATAGCTTATCTCATATCGTAAATCCATTCGTAATTTTTAATTCATAATTGATTTTAACCTTTTACCTTTCCACCTTGTACCCTTAATTATTCATTATTCATTGTTCATTATTTTATCCGCATTAATAAAAGTCCCATGCCTATCCAGAACAGTTCACGGATACGCATTACCAATCCGGTATATACGCCCAAGGCAGCGGTAAATCCCATAATCGAAAGAGTGAGTGCTAATCCGCCTTCCCTTGTGCCTAACTGCATGGGCGAGAAAAACATGATGTTGGAAAAAAGCGTTGAACCTGCATACAGCACTATGGCTTCCAACATATTCATATTGACACCGATGGCCTTGGCTATAAATAATAACTCAAGACAGGATACTAATCTAGCCAAGAATTCTAAAAATAAAGCCTGAAAAAATACCGGACGGCGACAAGCATACAAGTTAACGATATTCTGGTCTATTTCCTGAAAGGTTTGCAAACGATGTTCGCTGAACTTGCGTATAGGTTTTTTAACAAAAGGGATTTTTTCTAATATACGAAAAGTTTTTGCTACCAAACCTTTTCTATATCCTCTAAAAACCATGTAGAGCGCCAAGATAAACAGACAAAAGGTAATGGCTAATCCCAGCGACAAACCCCAAGGCGGCCGAAGCCAAAGCAAAATCAAGATAATGGAAGCTATCCAGAATACTAAATGGGACAAAATATGCATTAGGCTATATGATAGCACCTTTGATGTAGCCTTACGAGCCCCTACATAGTTCTGTATTGCAAAAATACGGTATGGTTCTCCACCCAGAGCCACCACCGGTGTAATATAGTTGATGCAATAACCGCTGATAGTTATTTTTAGCATTTTTAAAAATGAAGGATAACGTGTTACGGTAAGGTCGGATGTATTGCGCACAATAACATTCCATGAAAAAGTATTAATAATATAAACCACCAACCATATACCGATAACAGGGAAAAACCACCATCCTGTTTTTTGTATATTTTTCCAGATATGGTCAATACCTATAGCATAAATCATATAGGAAAAGATAAGTAATCCTGCTACATAAAAACCGATATTCCACTTTTTCATCTTTGACATTATCGTACTTAGCCTATATTATACATTAACTATATTAACATAAAATTTTTTACACATTTTCTCATGCCGACTAATCATATACAGCATAATTGAATTTAATACCACAAGGTCGAAAAAGAAATAAAGGAAAGGCTGAGCAAAAAACAAACAAATAAACAGTGTAATTACCCGTGTGTTAAATTGAAGTATGTTGGTATATTTCATTAGGGGTTTGCTCTTTGCACGAAATTCGGCACATAAATCTTCCGGTAAATTATTGTCGGGACAGTCGGTTTTCAGTTTGGCAATAAATCGTTGAAAGTTTGGAGACAGCGCCTCCTGCTGCTTTGTGTAGTTGCGATAGAACCACAACATCACTTTTCTGACAGGCTCCTTCATAAAAGAACAGGAACGCAAATCATTTTGAATAGGGCTGCTATGGTCCAATTCACCGCCCTTGCCAAATTCCATAAAATAAAGATGGATATTGCGGTAGTAGTCGGCTATAGCTGCATGTTGAACATGGCAAATCCCGGCTGTCCAGGCGACAACCCAAATCCATACATCCGGCCAGTCATAGAAGCCTGTTGCAAGCACCCGAAATGCCAATACAAAATAGATAGTAACAAACCAAATATTTCCTGCAACGCCATCGAGTATGCGCCCTAATTGGGTTTTATTGTTTGTCATGCGTGCCAGTTGGCCGTCGGTGCTATCAAAGAGATTGGCAAGCATTAGAAGCAACATTCCAATAACATTAAGCCATAAATCGTTGTAGTAAAACAGTACGCCGGCGGCAGCGCCGATAAAAATACTGGCTACGGTTATCATATTCGGCGTAATATGCAGTTTGGCTGCTAATAAGGCGGTACGAAAGCCCAGCGGACGGTAGAACCACAGGTCAATAAATTCTTCGGTATCGGCCGACTTTAAGGTGGATTGGTATAGAGCGTTAGTTGAAGGCATGGTTCTTTATGGGTTATGATTGTTGATTTGGTTATTTGCTTATTTGTTGTTTAATTGTTTACCCACCCTTTACCTTTAATTATTAATTGTTCAGCGATGGGGATATCGGCGGCGCGATCGATGTCCACTATCTTAGAAAAGGGAAAGGTGGCAAGGTTTAATCCGGCGGCTACCATCCGGCACTGAAAATCGCGCATGCGCATTGAACCGGTTGCCATTGTTTCTTCTAAAACCGGCCATATAGCTTGTTTCAGGCAATATATACCTCCGGATACAAAAAACTGACAACCTGACAGATTCTCTTCTTCTTTTTCATTATAAAATCCGAGAATTTTCCTATTGTTATTTACTTTCACATATAAGGGTTTTTCATCGTCTTCAAAATTTGTTACCGCCATCAATCCGTCAAGTTGAGCGATTGTGCGGAAGGCGGTTATATAATCCGAAAACTCTTCTTCACGGAACACCGTATCCACTGTAGAAAGGCAAAAAGGCTCATTTCCCAAAAAGGGCTTTAATTCACGCAGGCTATACATGGAGCCGGGGGTTGTTTTTACCACCACCCGTAGCGGAACGGCTAATTTTATGGTATTCAAGTGACTTATAGTTCGTTTATTCTCTTCGTTAACAATTATATTGATGGAGGATGCGCCATTACGAATGAAAATACCTATCAGGCGGTCAATTAGTGACACACCTTGGAGTTCCACCAAAGGCTTGGGGCTTTCAACCCCGTCGGCTACTAATCTTGAACCCTCTCCTGCCGCTATGATAGCAAAATTCATTGTACGAAATTTTATGCAATATTAGCAAATTAAAAAACAAATCGCAACCTAAAACGTATCCCCCATTCCGAAACATCTTGATGTTCAAGATAATTCAAACGTTTCACCAAATCTAAACGTAAGAATTTGAAAATATTACCAATAGCTACCCCAACCTCCATATATGGCTTGTCTTCCAATGAATACATTGTGGGCATACCATCATCGTCTACCGGAAAGATCAGCAAGTCGGGATTATTCCCCGGTCTGTTCTTGTCGCTCACGGCTCCCCATAAGACTTTAAAGGTAATAAATTCGCGCCATTTCAATTTTCTAACCAAAGGAATGCGGTTAAACAACCATCCGTTAAAACTGTATGACATATTGACTTGTACGTATTCATCGCTTACAAATTCCATATAATTCATCATATTAAAAGCCTCATCCTGATAGGCGTAATTTTGATTGGCCTGATGAATTACCAATAATGGGAAGGGCACCGTTCCCCATATTTTTCCGGCCTTGCTCCAGATATCTAAAAAACCAAAGCTGGCAAACCAAGTGCGTTTGTCAATACCAATCTCCAAGCGATGGAAAGAATAATCGCTGTTCAAAAATTCAGGCAGACCGTAGGTATAATGTACGGAAAACACCGGATAGGTGAAGTTCAAAGGAAAACGATTGGCTTGCACCTGGTAGAAACGTTCATTATGGGCGAATCTCAATTTTATACCCAACTGAGAAGTAGTAAGGTTTTCTATGGGGCCATGAATATTTTCATAAACAAGGCTTCCGGCCGGACGTTCTTCGCGGTGCGTAAAGGAGGGAACAAAAGAAAAGCCGCTCTTATATTCACGGTCATACTGCACATTGAAAGTTTTATGGTAAACCATCTGTTGAGCGCTTCCCCTGTGGAAAGAAAGGAAGAAGCGGTCGGAACTGCCGAAGAGGAAAAATTGTCCGGGCGTTTCGATATTACTCTCGTAGGAAACCTGCAGCAGGTTCATAGGAAACTGCCAGGGGTGTAATCTTTTTGGCGAAAACGAATACATAGCGCCAAGTTTGTATTTGAATTGTTCGTCTTTGAAACCGTAGGCGCCATATCCTTCAAAGAACCAATTTTTACTGAATCGGGTATTCGTCTTACCGCCAAAACGCAGGCGAATGCCTTCTACATCATTAAAGCTAAAGAAAGATTCCATAGGTCCAATATCAAATTTTCCTACAGCTATGTAACCCGAAACGGCAATGCCCAATATATCCAGCGCACGGTTAAACCACTTGTCTTTCTTCATTTCCGTTATCATCTCATATACTCCCTGCTCTTGGGTGGACAGGGGAATTAAACGGTGTTCTTCCCAATACTCTTCGGCGCGCATATCATAGCCGGGCAACTCTTCAACCTTGTTAATACCACCAAAAGTCCTTTCGGGGATATGATGATTAAGCATATATTTTCCATAAATATTTACCCGCGTACCCAGCATTATGCTTTTCTTTTTGGTTGCGCCGAAATCAATATACGCTTCGTCAAAGGTCATACACCAACTGCCGTCTATCAACGAATATTCCTGCGTTAGTGAAAAATCATTGACAAAATTTATATTAATATTTTTTGTAAAAGCCATCTCTACACGTTTCAACGCATAAGTGCTATCATTAGTAATATACAGGTTTCCCCGGAATCCTAAATCCTGATCGTTGCGTGGATAAAAATTAAGATTGATACACGAGACTCCGCTCACCGCTACGGTATCAATAATATGAAAGTAGTAGAAATTAGGCGAGAAAGGCGACATAGGGCTATGAAATTCGTTTCCCAATACCGTAAT
>JAIRUB010000025.1 GCA_031254635.1 Prevotellaceae bacterium
TTACAGACTTGAATCGGATTGAAAAGCTGTTTTCCATCGTTATGGTGGCGTTTGCATAGGCGTATGTCGTTGGTGTTTTTGTTGATCAAAACATCAAACCTATTAGAATCCTTGTTAATAGAAAGAGAGCTAAAAGCCTGTTTAAATATGGATTATAGATTATCGTGCAAATACTGCTTAACCTGTATACTTTGTTTGAATTAAATATTTTTGTATTTTTGTCATGTACTTAGGTATTCGCCTGAAATTAGCCTGAATTTTGTCCATTAGACCGAAAATCATTATTCTATAAATATACTTGGATGGGGATACCATTAAGCTGAATAAAATTAATCCACAATAAATCAGAGAAATACAATACAAAACAAACAAAAACCTAAGAAAAATCTGAAATTCTACTCCCAAAAAGGAATTTTTGTCGATATTTGCAAGTCTAAAAATTTGCATATAGCTGTTGAAACTATCGTTTTTTTATTGGGTATAAATCAATTAGAAAAGAGCAGAAGGAATGTGTAAAACAAAAATCGAACTTAAAATATTTGATTACCAATATGTTAAAAGATGAACTTGGCCGACTGAACTGTTTAGGCCAGAGTGCAAGAAGATTTCAGAACCTCTATGACATTATCATAAATACTGAGCCGGGGAAGGCTGCAGCTTTTTGGATTGACGACGAAGGAAAGGAATGCAGCCGCAGCTTCCGGCAGTTTGATGTAGATATTCGCGCTGCTGCCGCGCTTTTTCGTCGCCGCATAGGTGAAGAAAATGAAGGGCACTTCATTGCGCTGATGATGGAAAACCGTTACCACTGGTCCGTTGCCTTTTGGGGATTGCTGATGGCAGGCTACAAGCCCATACTGATTGATGTGAACCAGAAGGAAGCTATGGTAGAACACCTTCTTTTTGCATCCGGCACTGTAGCTATTGTCGGAAAAACAGAGCAAGAAAGCCCGGTCACGCTAATTAGAACGGAAGAACTCGCCGATGCCCAACCGGAGGCATCTTTTGTTCCACGCTTCGCAGACGAATTGGCTTTGTGTACTTCCGGAACAACGAGTACATCCAAAGTTTTTGTGTTCGGAGAGGACGCTATCGTAAGGCAAGCCCTCGGTGTTATTCCGAAAATAACGGAATGTCCCCGCCTTGTACAAGACGGGAAAGATCCGGTACGCCACCTCGCCTTCCTACCAATGCACCACATCCTGGGCTTTATGGTACACTGTATTCTCTTTCCCTTGGTTGGAAAAACCGTTGTTTATATAAAAGATCGCGCTCCGCTGACTATACAGGAGGCCTGCAAACGCTTTCGCGTGACGAACCTGATTGTCGTGCCGCTTCTGCTGAACAATTTGGCAAACGGCCTTTGGAAGAAAGTCAGGCAAGAAGGCCGCGTCAAGCTATGTGTGCTGAAAACACTATTTGCCTTAAGCAATGCTATCCAGCGCCTGTACTCGAAACGAGGGCCGGACATTGCGGCAGGCCTCTTAAAATCCATCCAACGCCGGCTGCTCGGCGATGCCATCCGTACAATTCTTGTGGGCGGCAGCCATATTCCGTTGAAAACCTTAAAAATCATCAACGGATTAGGCTATTATCCCATGCCTGGCTTTGGTATGACAGAAACCGGCCTTACTTCTTTTGAAACAAGGCCGCAGGCATGTTACCGCTTGTCGGGCAGCACAACTAAAGTTGAGGGCATCGAGTATAAAACTGTGGACACCGACGACAACCCCTCTGATGTAGGAGAACTCCTCATCCGTGGAGGAACGCTTCACAAGGCGCGCCTGATTGACGGGGAACGCCAAGCGCCGGAATATGGAGCCGATGGATGGTTTCGATCCGGTGATATAGCGCGGATCAAAAAGGGAGGCCTTTACATAGAGGGCCGATTGAAAGAAGTTATCATCAACGAATCCGGCGAAAATGTATATCCCGATGAACTTGAAGACGTTTTTGACGCTGTCCCCGGCATAGAAAGGTTGTGTGTTTTGTCACTTGCAAACAGTACGCCCTACGAGGACATCTCACTTGTTTTCCAACTTCCCGATAACAACGTTGACCCACAAGCCGTTGCCGCCGTTGCTGCCGAGATATCAGCGCTTAATGCGAAGCAGCCGGTATTAAGGCGTATCCGGCGTTTGTTCGTTGCTGCGCAGCCGCTGCCGCTCGCCAACGGAATCAAAGTGCGGCGACAAAAATTGAAAGAATGGGTGGAGACAGGTGAAATTGACGTGCGGCCTGTGGACTTGCAAACAGGCGTAACCGGCAAGGCTATGGACGGTATTATAGTTTGTTATGACAAGGTAACAACCCCAAACTCTACAGAGGAGGAGGCAATGAACGAAATTCGTGCAGCAGTAATACAATGCTTCGCAGCCGTACTCACGTTGAGCGCTACGCAAATCGGTGTTCGCAAGCATTTCTTTGATGAACTGGGCGGTGACAGCTTAGACGGCCTAAACCTCTTGGCTCGGGTAGAAACCACCTTCGGTTTGATAATCGATGAACGCGAATTTAGAGAATGCGCTAATGTTGAAGATGTCGCACGCCTGATTTGGCGAAAGCGAACAGGGCAAGCCAATATTCCCACACCCTTGGCCCGTGCGGAAACCAATCCTATCACTAACTTCACCGAGTCGCGCGAATATCTTACCTTCCAAGAACGGCTGAAAGGTATGGCTCATGTAGCGAATCCCTACTTCATTTGCCACGACAGCATATTGAAAGATGTGTCGTTAGTAAATGGACGCGAGGTACTCAATTTCGCTTCCTACAATTATATTTGCATGAGCGGACATCCTGAAACTGTCCGTGCAGCATGTGAAGCTGCCGAGCGTTATGGAACCAGCGCAAGCGGTAGCCGCCTGCTTGCCGGAGAAAAGGAACTGTACTGTGAATTGGAAAAAGAAATTGCAGCATGGAAGCACACAGAAAATGCCTTAGTCTTTGTAAGCGGACATGCGACGAATGTTACCTTTGTGGGTAATTTCTGCAACGAGCGCGACCTCATTCTTTACGACGCACTGAGCCACAACTCTATCTTACAGGGTTGCGCCTTGAGCCGTGCAACATGCCGTGCTTTCCCGCACAACGATGTAAAGGCACTGGAAGATATTTTAAAAATGAGTCGTGGAGTTTTTGAAAAGGTGTTGCTCGTGGTAGAGGGTGTTTACAGCATGGACGGCGATATTGCACCCATAAACGAATTTGTGCGGCTCAAGAAAAAGTATGGCCTCTTCCTAATGGTAGATGAGGCGCATTCCGCCTGTGTTATCGGAGAGAACGGCGGCGGTGTGCATGAACATTTCGGCCTTCAACCAACAGATATCGATATAAAAATGGGCACGCTCTCCAAGGGCATAGGCGCTTGTGGCGGGTATTTAGCGGGAAGCACTGCCCTGATGGAATATCTGCGTTATAATCTGCCCGGCTTTGTATTCTCGGTTGGTATCAGCCCTCCCGTTGCAGCGGCAGCACTGACGGCCATACGCATCTTACGCCAAGACCACTCACCTGTTGCGGTACTCAGGAAGAACATCACTTATTTTGTAAATGCGGCACGTTTGGCAAATCTCAACATCTGCCTTGCCGGAGAAACGGCTATTATTCCCATCCTTGTCGGCAATGAAGCAGATGCCTTCCTGCTCTCCGAGATGCTGCTTAAGCGCGGAATCTCTGTGCCTCCGGCGGTATATCCCGCAGTATCTATGGGAAAAGCGCGGCTACGCTTCTGTGTTACCAGCAGTCACAAGGAAGAACAAATCGATTTTGCCATTACCCAGTTAAGGGAAGTCGCCAGCGAAGCGGGGATTGAATTGCCGAAAAGAGAAGGGTAAAAAGGCGCGAAAGCACGAAAGGCGCGAAGGATAGCGCGTTTGATATCAAAGATACGATTTATTTTCAATTATAACAAAAATTAGGATAAAAAATGGTTGCTGTTTTCTAATGGACATTTTTCAGGGTGTTTTTTTGACTGATTTTTGTCATAGTTTTGGTTACTTGATTACTTTTGTTATGTCAAATTGAAA
>JAIRUB010000208.1 GCA_031254635.1 Prevotellaceae bacterium
CCCTTCTACCCTGCACCTTTTACCCTTCCTCGCTACAGCCCTTCTACTTCTTCTATCCACAGATGGGCAACAGCGTCGGAGGGCATGCGCCAGCAGCCGCGCGGTGAAAGGCTGATATCCACTACCTTGGGGCCATCGGGAAGGCAAGAGCGCTTAAACTGCTGACGGAAGAAATGGCGGAAAAATATATGCAGCCATTTCTTTAATTCCATATCGGTATATTTACCTGCAAAGGCGCGCTGCGCCAAGAAGTAAATTTTTGCAGGCCGGAATCCGAAACGCAGAGTATAATAGAGGAAGAAATCATGTAATTCATAAGGTCCTACCAAATCTTCAGTCTTCTGTACTATTTCATCCTTCGAACTGGCAGGCAATAATTCAGGACTTACGGGCGTAGATAGAATATCGTGCAAAACCGCCTGCGCCTCCGGAGATTGTTGCATCGCCACCCATCGGATAACCGGTGGAATAAGGGTCTTGGGAACCGAAGCATTCACGCCATACATTGATATATGGTCTCCATTATAGGTTGTCCAGCCCAAAGCCAATTCCGACAAGTCGCCGGTGCCAACTACTATAGAGTTTTCTTTGTTGGCAATGTCCATGAGGATTTGTGTACGCTCGCGCGCCTGTGTGTTTTCGTAGCAGATGTCGAACACAGCCGCATCGTGGCCAATGTCTTTAAAGTGCTGCAGGCAGGCAGGCTTAATATCTATCTCGCGATATGCAACGCCTAAGGCCTTGCATAAGGTTTCCGCATTGTTGTGGGTACGGTTAGTAGTTCCAAATCCGGGCATGGAAACACCTGTTATTTGTTGGCGCGGAATTTTTAATAAGTCAAAGGTTTTAACACAAACCAATAAGGCTAAAGTAGAATCCAAGCCGCCTGAAACGCCCAAAAGCACCTTATCTATTCCAAGATGTAATAAACGTTTGGCTAATCCCGCCGATTGGATAGACAAAATTTCTTCACAATCCGTATCCAAAGTAGCTTTGTTGATAAAAGGATGAGGGTTAAAAACCCTCGTAATAGCTGATTTCTTATTAGGTACTAAGTTAAAGGCTATCCGTCGAAAGCTATCATCTTTTACGGTATCGGTAGCTAAGGGTGTTGTAAAGCTAGTGTTTCGCTGACGTTCAATAGATAATCGTTCAATGTCAATATCGGAGATGGTTAGCTGGTTATCCAAAGTGAAACGCTGATGCTCGGCTAAGAGTATACCCGATTCAGCTATATAACCGCTGCCTGAAAGAACCACATCGGTGGTTGACTCTCCGAAGCCGGCCGAAGTATAGGCATAAGCCGCCTTACACCGCAACGATTGTTGAAGTACCAATTCGCGCCGTAAGGTGTTTTTACCCACTACATCGTTACTGGCCGACAAGTTTAACATAATATTAGCGCCATGCTGAGCGTGATGTATAGTAGGAGAGTGAGGCATCCATAAATCTTCACAAATTTCAATGCTCACACAAATAACCCCGCTTTTCAACAGAATATCGGCTCCGAAAGGTACGGTTTGACCACATAGTTGGAAGGTGTTTCCCAAGGCCAAAGAGGCAGGTACAAACCATCGCTTTTCATAAAATTCACTATAATTAGGGAGAAAAGTCTTAGGCACTATTGCTAAAACCTTACCTGATTGAAAAGCTACTGCAGCATTAAAGATATGTACGCCATCAGTCACCGGCATTCCAACTACCGAAAGCAAATGATACTTCTTTGTATCTTCCAATAAGCGCGACAAGGTGTTTTCTGCCTCATCCAACAAGGCCTTTTGAAAGAAAAGATCGCCACAGGTATAAGCAGTAATGCAGAGTTCGGGAAAACAAACAACTTGCACTTGCCGTTCGGCAGCTTCCTTAATCAAGTTTTCTATTTGCAGGCCGTTAAACCCGCAATCGGCTACCCGCACGACGGGAGTGGCTATGGCTAACTTGACAAAACCAAAATCCATACTATAGTTTTTCTACAAATTGTTTGATGCGGTTAAGCGCTTCTTTCAGCACAGCCATATCCACGGGGAACGACAGGCGTACATAGTTGTTGTAAGCCTCGCCGAAAGAATTGCCGGGGATAAGCGCTACGCCGTTTTCCTGCACCAAGCGTGATGCAAAGGTGTCGCCATTTAGGCCGAATTTTTCCGTCGAAAAATACAAATAAAAAGCCCCATGTGGTTTATGGCAAGCAAATCCTAATTTTGTCAGGAAATCATAAGCATACTCCATATTTATACGGTATCCGGTTACCAATTCGGCTATTTCCTTTTCGGTTTGCGGATCGAGAATGGCCAACAAACCGTATTGCCCTACAGAGCAGGCAGCCGTAACATAGTATTGATGCACCTTTGCCATTTCATTGGCAAATTCTTTTGTAGTCATAGCCCAACCTAAACGCCAGCCTGTCATACTGTGCGATTTGGAAAAAGAATTTACTAATATTAATTGGTTGCGCAGGGCCGGATACTTTCCGAACGATTGATAATCATCGGTATATAATATTCTGTTATACACCTCGTCGGCAAGCAGGTAAATGTCCGTAGTGGCAATGAAAGCGGCTAATTCATCACGGTTTTTACGATCTAAGGCCATGCCGGTAGGATTGCAAGGGTCGGTAATAATGGTACACCTTGTTTTGGGCGTAATATGCTTTTTCAGATTTTCGACTGTTAATTGAAACCCATCGGCGGCGGTGTCAATATACTTTACCGTACAGTTATTCATCAACACTAAGGGTTCATAGCCCGGATAGGCCGGAGCAGGAATTAAAACCTCATCGCCGTCGTTCAGAATCGTACGCAATGACGAAGCTAATACCTCTGTTGTACCTATACCAATAATAATTTCATCGGCATCATAATCAAGACCAAGATGTTGCTTACAATACTTTTGAATAGCTTCTACGGTTGCCACAGCTCCGCGGTTAGGCGTATAAGTGGTAACATTCTTATGAATCCCTTCAATGGCCTTTTCTTTGATAGGCGTTGGCGTAGGCGACATCGGCTGTCCTAGCGTCAATTTAATATGTCCTGGGAATTGGTTACAATACATGTCAAACTGCCGGATTTTGGAAGTTTGAATTTTGCTTAGATTTTTGTTGTATTTTTGTTCCATAAGTTAGAGATTATAACTTTTTCAAGGCGCAATTTACAATTTTTTTTAAGAAAAAACAAAAAAAAGTTACTGAATTCTGTATTGGTAGATTCAACAACTGAATGCAACTTTAGATTTTCAAATTTAGGAAGAAAATTTCTTTAGGAGAATAAAAGTTTAGATTTTTTCTTGGTCTATTATTGATTTTGTATTGTATTTC
>JAIRUB010000239.1 GCA_031254635.1 Prevotellaceae bacterium
AGCCGCTGCCGCTCAACGCATGCCCATTGAACCGGTATTTATCGACTACGATAAAGATATAACCAAAGGCACGGTTAACAACAATATTCCTTTGCTTTATAAGCAAAATACCAACAACAGCTTGTTTGAATTAACTTATGTGTTCGATATGGGCAATGATAACGATAAGGCCTTGGGTACTGCCTTCTCCTATCTAAATTTCCTCGGTACCTCAAAGTTTACGCCGGAAGAAATTAAGAGTGAATTTTACAAGATTGCCTGCTCTTATTATGTTAATTCCACTGCCGAGCGCGTGTATGTACAAATTACCGGTTTGGACGACAATTTTGAGGCTGCCATTACTTTAATAGAAGAACTGATTTCCGACCCTCAGGTGAACCAGTCTGCTTTTGACAACTTGATTTTAGATATTAACAAACAACGTGCAGATGCCAAATTAAATCAACGCCGTATTTTCGGCATGTTGTCAAACTATGCTATGTGGGGACCAAAATCTTCTATTACCAACATATTGAGTACTGCCGAGTTGAAAGCCCTCAAGCCCGAAGATTTAACTAGCCGTATCAGCGATTTGCTAAATTTCCAACATTACATTATGTATCATGGGCCTAAAACGCTTAATCAAATTACCGGCGTTTTGGCTGAAAAGCACAAAGTTCCTGCTGAATTGAAAGCGCTGCCTGCACCTGTTAACTATCAACAAGCCGAAAGCAAAGACAACAAGGTGTTCTTTACCCATTACAATGCCAAACAAATATATATGGGTATGTATTCTAAGGGCGAACCTTTCGAAAAATCGATAGAGCCTGTTCGCAGTATGTATAACGAATATTTTGGCGGCAACATGAGTTCAATTGTGTTTCAGGAAATGCGCGAAGCCCGCGGCTTAGCTTATTCCGCCTCTGCCGGATATCGCTCGGTAAGCAAGCCTGAATACAACTATACTATCACGACCTTTATTGCTACGCAAGACGATAAAATGACGGAAGCTGTTAATGCATTCAAAGATATTCTCAACAATATGCCGGAATCGGAAAAGGCCTTTGAGCTTGCCAAGGAATCGTTGATAAGTTCTATCCGCGTTGAACGTATCCTGCGTTCCGATGTGCTGTGGAATTATGTAGAAGCTCAAAAATTCGGCTATAGCCAAGACCCACGCAAAGCGACTTTTGAACAAGTTCCCAACTTTAGTTTGGAAGATGTTAAAGCGTTTCAGGAAAAGTACATTAAAGACCATTCTTACAACTATTACATTTTAGGCGACAGGACTAGTGTTGATTTCAATGCCATGCGAAAATTCGGCACTGTGAAGGAATTATCGCTGGAAGAGGTGTTTGGGTATTAGTTTCTACAATTCGAATAAGAAAAGCGGCCATCTAAATATAGAATAGCCGCTTTTTTTTGTATTTTTGCAGCATAATAATTTTTTTATATGAATTTTGGAGAAAAACTTATTGAAGAATTCCGTAGTACTTTAGATCGGCAGTCGCAGGAGGCCTTGCACGAATCAGTCAACAGAATTGTGAACACCAAGCAGCGCGGCGGTAAGGTTATGGTGGTTACCGGCAGCGGTCCTAACATTCACGAGGGCGTAACCACCCTGATTGCCGAGTTAATCCATAAAGGTATAATTGATGCCGTGTCAACCAGTTCGGCAGTGGTATCGCATGAGATGAGCGGCTCGCTCGACCGCGTGTTCCGCGTGAATGCCGAAGCGCTGGATTTGGATATGCAATATATGCCCCGTGGCGGCTTGTTTGAAATTTCGGTGATGAATGACGAATTATTGGCCGAAATCAAAAAGGAAATGATTGTTGACGAAGAATTGATGCGTAAAGCGGCATCACTAACTATACACAGCAACATCATCAAAGCCGCAGGCAATATGGCCTACCCAATGGGGCTGCGCGGCGAACTGATAGCCGGTGAAATTCTTCAACTCGCCCGACGATACAGCGTACCCTTCGAACAAATTGCAGGCTATGGCTGCGACAGCATGACTATGCTGGGTGCCTGCGCCGAAAAAGGACTACCCTTATTAGTTACTATTCCGCAACTAATTGGCGGCGGCGCCGTAGGCGGAGCTATAGGCGACAGCATTTCCGTAGCAGAGCGCTCAATGCGCCTATCGTGCATGCTGGCCGAAAGCGATGTGATTATTGAGTCGGCAGTGGCGCTTACACAGGAAATACACGACGGACCCTTCGAATGTTACACCGGCCACGGTATTTGGGCCTGGTGGCAAGGGCAGCAAACCTACAGCCTGAAAGGCAAAACCCTTGTACGTTTCGATCTTGACGAAAATTTGCGCAAGGCCACGGAAATGGAAAAAGCCGTACAGGAGGCTATTGATAAGGGATTGCCCAAAACGAAGGTGGCCAAGATACCTTTCCGGATGGAAATGTCGGCCTTTGCACGCCATGAAGGTAGTTTGCCTGTAATTGGCGATATTGGCAAGATATGGCCTGTTATGGCCCACGACATCTGTTGCGCCCTGGGTATTAAATTAGATTTTCTCAGCGCCTCACAAGATACGCCCGAAGGGCAGGCTATGCGCGACTGGATTGTGGACAATGTTAAGCCGCTTAATCGGGAGAAAATGCTAAGTAATACTAAAATGATTTATATTTCATTCCAAAATGAGCCAAAAAAAATATATTTGTAAGCGCAGGTGGATATTACGATGTCTTTGTTGATTTCATTGGCAGCGTTATTAATAAACGAACTGATTTTTTCGAGCGATTTAAACAATTTATTGGTAAAGGCTCTTTTCAATTTTGCCCACATTTTTTCAGCCGGATTAAGTTCAGGCGAATAAGGTGGTAAAAAACGAGTTTAATATTGTCAGGGATTTTTAGTTTTTTTGCTTTATGGGAAGCGCCATCCTGAGACGATTGAATATGGCTACACGACGGTTTGACAATAATTTTTTGAGCGCTACAACACTCTCCCTTACATACAATTGTTTCGCTTTTGATATGATATATATGATTTCTATTTCACTCCAAATGTACGAAGAAAAAATGATATATACGCTATTAGAATAAAAAAATATTCACATTGTTATTAAACCATTGTCCAAAAATTGGAGAGTATTACGGTTTTTGATTTTTCCTAATTTTTCGTACCTTTGCACCCTCGTTCTTTGAGGGGATGTTCCGGTTTCGACAGCAAATTGGATCGGAACGTAAGCATGCCGAGCGTTGTGATGGTAGCTCGTAAATCTCAACACACAAGCCATAATTGGCGAAAACAACTATGCACTCGCTGCGTGACCTGCCAAGCACGTCACCTTAATCAGGCCGGCCTAGGTTGCAGGCCCGACGAGTATCCCGCTACGCTGTTCGGCTCTTTAATAGCGTAGTATATGGGGTATCATTCTTTAGAGCTGGTTGCGCCGATGTTGCTACAGCGCAATAAGAAAACAGCAGCTAAGAAACAGGCAGGATGCTTTTTTCCGGTCTGTTTACGAAAACCAAATAAAAGATAAGCATGTAGAACGCGTTTGGATGGTTTGTTTGGACGCGGGTTCGATTCCCGCCA
>JAIRUB010000002.1 GCA_031254635.1 Prevotellaceae bacterium
TCGGCAACCTTGCTTTTGGGTTTGGTGCTTGCCTTTTTAAAATGGCCTATTAAGCCTGCGCTGGTGTGTTTTTCTTTCTTGTCGTCATAGGCAAGTTGTACGGCGGCATAACCATTCTTTTCTTCCGTAAGAACCTGCGTAACTACACACGGACCAGCCTCGATAACGGTGCAGGGTACATTTTTACCGTCTGCATCGAAAACGGATGTCATTCCGATTTTTTTCCCTATTAATCCAGGCATTTTATTGATAATAAATAAATTAATATAATCCCACTATAAAATATGGGGTTGCAAAGATATAAACATTTTTTGAACAAACAAACATTTTGGTGGATTTTTTTATATATAATTAAAAAGGGAATCCTTAGACTCCCTTTTTAGTTTTTCCCGAAAAATATATCGTCCCCCTACCCTTCTTTTTCCTCAGGCTTTTCCTCTTCTTCTACTTCTATCTTCACATCTCCCAAATATTTAGGCAACTGCATACCGGCCATATTAAAGAGGTCGTTCAGCGGCGGAACCGACTTCATCAATCCCGATAAGAAATTAGCTGTTGAGGTTTTACCATTGGCTGCGCCACTATTTTGTCCGTCCCAAACAGTAATCTTGTCAATCTTGATATTCTTAATAGCCTCCACCTGGGTTTTCACTAATTCGGGCAACTTATCGGAAATCATCATCAACACGGCCTTTTCGGCATCGTTGTTGGCGGCTTTCACTATTTCGTTGAACCCGGCTGCTTGCTTGGTAAGAATCTCGTTAATACCACGTGCCTGCGCTTCCATCTTGGCAAAGGTAGCATCGGCTTCCCCTTTGGCAATGCGACGAACCATTTCAGCTTCAGCTTCGGCTTCGATGACAACCTTTTGTTTTTCAATTTCGGCGCTTACCACAATATTCGCTGTTTGAGCGGCACGTTCACGCTCGGCGCGTACAACTTCGGCCTGGCGCTCGGCAACATAAGCTTCTTCCAAAGCTTTGGCGCTTTGCACCTTTTCGGCAGCAATAGCGCGGCGCATAGCTTCGGCTTCTCTTTCGCGACGTTCAGCATCGGAGTTGGCAATAGACACTTTTGCCACGTTTTCTCCCTGTACGGCGGTAGCATTGGCATCGGCTGTGCGCACACGGGTGTCGCGTTGCGTTTCGGCAATACGGATGTCCTTATCTCGGTCGGCCTCTGCCTTACCGATTTCACCGAAACGGTTTTGCTCGGCAACGCTTTTTTTCGCTTCGTTGATAGCCTTTGCAGCGGCTTCCTTACCCAATGCTTCAATATAACCCGACTCGTCACGGATGTCGGTTACGTTCACGTTAATCAGTTTCAACCCGATTTTACGTAATTCTAACTCCACATTCTGACTCACATTGATAAGGAATTTATCGCGGTCGGCATTGATTTCTTCGATATCCATTGTGGCAATCACCAAACGCAACTGCCCGAACAGAATATCTTTTGCCAAGTCTTGAATGTTGTCTAACGACAAGCCCAACAAACGTTCCGCGGCGTTAGTCATATTGTCGGGGTCAGTAGAAATACCCACGGTAAAACGACAAGGCACATCAACTCGGATGTTTTGTTTACTCAAAGCATTGGTAAGATTACATTCAATCGGAATAGGCGTAAGATTCAAGAAAGAATAACTCTGAAACACCGGCCAGATAAAGGCGGCACCGCCGTGAATACATTTGGCGGAATTAACTCCCCCTTCTTTATTTTTGCCGGTTTTACCGTACACAACTAAAATTCGGTCGGAAGGACAACGTTTATAACGTGACAATACAGATGCAAAAGCGACGAATATCACTACTGCAAAAACAACATAAAGTGCAATTGGGCTCATACTTATTTATTATTTATGATTTATTAATTATTATTTATCGTGAAGCGTTAGACGTAAAGCGTGAAGCGGTTTTACTTTTCATGTTCCAACAACCCAACGTCATTGCGAGGTTTGTGTGTGTTTGCTTGTGTGGAAAGAAACAAACCGAAGCAATCGGGTCTTTTACAAGTAATCTTAATTTAAAACACTTCATAATTCGTGGGCTAATTCGTGGACTAATTTTCTACAAGTAGTGTGTGGGCGTCAACAACGCTTTTGATGCGCACCATACGGCCGGTGGGGATAGGTTCGTTTAATTCGGAAATGGCATCATACTCGCGTATGGCTTGTTGCACGCTCATTTGCACCTTTCCGGTACCTTTGCCGGCAGCGGGAATGGTATAATATACAGTCGCCATGCGGCCTACGGCATCTTTAATATCAATGTTGCCGCTTTGCGTAGCTTTGCTGAGCGCGAACAAAAGCGCCATAACAATTGCTACCAGCAACAAACCAACTAATACGCCCACAAGAGCCAGCAACGCTTTACTACTGATAACTTCATAAAACGATATTCCTGTCCATGCAAATCCAAGGAAGAAATTTACCAGGTTGCGGAAGGTGAAAAAGTGCATCGGCATTTGCATATCGGCATCAGCGCCAGCATCGCCCGAAGCATCGCTATTATCGCCCATACCGATAAAAGTCATAACCGTTTGAATAACAAAAATGACGCTAAAGGGAATAGCCATTCCCCACATGATTTTCAGATATAAATCCAAAGATGTCCACCAGAGTTCCATAAGGCAATTATTTTAATATCCTACAAAGGTAAGAAAATATTATTCCAAACACAACTTTTTATGTAAAAGAAAATAATGTTTCCTGCTTTTGCTTCGGCTATTTAAAAGCATTTCTTCAAGTTGCTGTGAATATTTTAATTCTTTTTTTAGCAATGTTACAAATGATTGCTTTTTGTTCATAAATAAGTAAATCTGTTTCAAATTCCATACAGGATTCTTTATTAGGCTTAAAATCCAAATCATATTCAATAATTTCTTGCGCATAAGGAAGTTTCCTCAGTGTGTCTATTTTTATATTATTAGCTAATTTCGCTGACAATAAAAAATCCCTAATGCTTTCAGTCCATTGGTTTTCGTTCATTGCTCTGTTTTTATAAGTTTTTATTTTGCCTCAATTATTGCTATCTCCTCCTCCGTCAGTTCATAGAGTTCATAAACAATC
>JAIRUB010000011.1 GCA_031254635.1 Prevotellaceae bacterium
GCTTGTCAAGCATCGAGATGAGAATCGGGAAAGCAACGCCATCATATACAATGGCTAATGCCAATACATTGATATTGGTTTCGCCAAATTTCCAGTTTGTTCTCTCCATAACCAGACGCCAATGAAATCAACAAAGACATCGTAATATCCACATGTGCTTACAAATATATTTTTTTTGACCCGTTCTGGAATGAAATATAAATCATTTTTGTATAATTTCTTGAGTGCTATAACACTCTCTTTTACATACAATTATTTCGCTTTTGACATGATATATGTGATTTATATTTAATGCCAAATATACAAAAAAATGATATATACGTTATTAGAATAAAAAATTATTCACATTGGTATAATAGTCAAAAATTAGGATGAAAATCCTGCCTAAATGTTTTACCATTAGCAGGGTTTTCTTGATTTTACTGAATATCCCTACTTTTGGGCCGTAGTTACCATCATATCTTGAAAACGTCGTAAATCGTGTTTGTAAAAAACAAATTCCGGCGTAACTATTTTATCTCCTTCTGTTTTAACTTTATACCAAGGCGACCCGCTCCATCTTTCTTTCGGATTTACCAATACGTATGCAACTCGAGCTGGCTTATGATTCTTTGCTAACAAGAAAATACGATCGCCGGTAGAAGGGTTATAAGCCACATCAAGTACTATGACTGCACCACCAGAACTGCCAGATTGAATAAACATATCGCCCGGCATAATATCATTAATGAAAACCGATTGTACGTCTAGCAAAGTGGTATTTATATCAGAATTAATAAAAACGAAACCAAGATAACCATTGAAAGAGCTATAACGCTCAACTCCTAATCGTTGCTTTGTACTATACGATTTGTCGCCAATCGTCATCATTAATCCTTCTACAAATTCCCGATAAAAGACTCGTTGAAAATTAACAATCGAAAAACCGATTTTATCATATTGTTCTCTTCTAAAAAAATACTCGCCTCTTAAGCGGACACATAATTGTATCTCTTTCAACATATTGTTCATCGGGTATAGATTCAATGCCCCAACATGTTGACTTTCCGGCGGACTATTGTTAGAAACAGCATCGTAAGGCAACATAGGTAAACGACGTAAAAAGTAAGCATAAGAATTTTTTTGAACAGGCACGCGCTTATAACCTTCAGGCAAGGTAAAACGAGTTTCTATCGTTGTTCCCGCAGGATTAATAAAACTGGCTGATTGCGCCGACAAGAATGTTGGACAGCACAAAGCTCCCATCATCAACAAGGCTGTATAGCACAGAATATGTCGAGTTCTCAGCATTTTTTTATTTTACAGATTCCAATTTATATAATTTATCGGCACGTCGTACTTTTTCCGGAACAGCAATAGAAAAATATGTCCCTTTTTCTACCTTATCCACTGCTTGCAAATCTACCCGCATATCATCAATAACTACAGGCATCACGCCGGTAGTAGGCCCTATAATCAACGCTTCATCTCCCTTCTTTAAAGAACTTGTTTCTACATAAAATTCGGCCACGCCAAGATTGCTAAAATAATTCATAGCTTTAGCTATGTAAATTTTCCGACGGGTGGCTTTGTTTCCATATACCTCACTCCATTTACCGAGCCGTGCGCCTTGATAATAACCATCCCAGAAGCCACGATTGAACACGGTTTGCAACTCGGCAGTTAATGTTGTGGCTAACTCAGAATTATAACTGCCTTCAACAATAGCCTGTAAAGCTCGATGATAAGCATTAGTTACTGTTTTTACATATTCAGCGGAACGCGCCCGACCCTCTATTTTAAATACCCGAATGCCCGCCTCCACCATCTTGTCGAGAAAAGCAATGGTACACAAATCCTTAGGTGACATGATATACTCATTGTTAATCACTAATTGGCGGCCGGAATCATTATCGGTTACCGTATATCCGCGCCGGCACAGTTGGTAGCAGGAGCCCCTATTGGCCGAAGCGTTATACTCGTGCAAGCTGAGATAGCATTTTCCCGACACGGCCATACACAAGGCCCCGTGGCAAAACATTTCTATCTGAACATGTTTACCATTGGGGCCTTTAATTTGCTGTTCCTGTATAGCTTCGTGTATGACTGCTGTTTGCTCAAGGGTTAATTCGCGGGAAAGTACCACCACGTCAGCAAAATTGGCGTAAAAACGCAGGGCTTCTATATTGGTAATATTTACTTGCGTAGACAAATGAACTTCTATGCCGCAAGTTCTTGCATATTGTATGGCGGCCATGTCGGATGCAATAATAGCCGATATGCCGGCTTTCTGCGCAACATCAATTATTTGCTGCATTTCAGAAAGTTCCTCGTCATAAAGTACTGTGTTTACAGTAAGATAGCTTCGTAATCCTTCCTGTTTGCAAATATTTGCAATTTTATGTAAATCAGATAGTTGGAAATTATTGGCTGAACGAGCCCTCATATTAAGTTTCCCCACGCCAAAATAAACGGCATTGGCGCCTCCTTGTATTGCAGCGGTCAGGCATTCAAAATTACCTGCTGGAGACATGAGCTCCAACTGAGAAGAACTTAACATTTCTTAGAACTATTTAACACTTCTTTGTTAAACTTCATACTATTTAACAAAAATTATGCAAATTTAAGTATTTTTTAACAATTTTGAGTTAAATAGTCAAAAATATTGTTATTTTTTCTATAATAATTTCTTCCGGGATGTTCATACAGGCATAATCGTGACGATAACATGGTTTGTTGCCGAACACCGAACAAGGGCGGCAAGGTAAATCTATTTGTATATTATTGACATCCTGCTGCCTCCATCCTGTAAATCCGGCAAAGGGATGGGTAGCGCCCCAAATAGATACCACCGGCACACCTACCAAGGATGCTAAGTGCATATTAGCCGAATCCATAGACAACAATACATCCATGGTCGCTAATTGTGCCAATTCTTCCGACAAGGACATCTTGCCGGCTAAAGAAATAACACACTTATACTTAAATGCCCATTCTGCCAAAAACTTTATTTCCTCCTCCCCTCCCCCGAAGAGATAAACTTCAACATTCTTAAGTTGAGCAAAATGCGCTACAACCTTTTCCATCCGCTCCAGTGGGTAGATTTTTCCCTTGTATTTAGCAAAGGGAGCGAGGCCGATTTTATGAGTGATGAGTGATGAGTGATGAGTGATGAGTTGATTATTTATTTCGAATTTCGAGTTCGGAATTCGGAATCTGAAATCCGAAACATGCAACAGTACTTCGGTATAGCGTTTAATCATGTGCTTTAAAGGATTTAGTTGCTTGTTGCGACGGCGGGTGAGGCGGCGTTTTTCGGCGCGCCCCTTGTTTATTTTCTTTACCTTAAATCCCCAAAGGCGGAATAGGAGGCTGAGGATTTTTGTACGCAACACATCGTGCATATCGGCTACTGCATCGGGTTTGTGGCGGCGTAGTTCGTGAAATAAACGCCACAGTCCGGGCAATCCTTTATATTTATTTTTGAAATCGGCAACTATGAATGATACATTGTCTATTCCTTCAAAAAACGGTGCAAAAAGCGGGCGCGACACCATGGTAAAATGAATGTCGGGATGCGCCGGAGCAAACTCCCGAAGCGCCGCTGCTGTCATCGCCACATCGCCCATAGCCGAAAACCGAAGCAGCAAAACATCTTTTACAGGCTTTACCATTCAATATTTACTATTTCTTCCCGTACAAAATCGGATTTAAACTCGGGTCGTTGTACATCTTCATCTGCTTATAGAGCTTCATATATTTGCGCCCTGCTTGAATATCGTTGAGCAGTTGGTCAATTGCAGCCGAGAGGTCTTTTTGCTGCTCCAGCAATACTGCCAGTTTTTTGGTACATTGCTCCTTATGGGTAGTTTCGGCATCGAGGCGGTTTGCCTCCTGCTGCATGTGGTAAATTTTCAACACTAAAATCGACAGGCGGTCAATGGCCCAGGCCGGACTTTCGGTGTTGATAGTAGCCTCGGGCAAGGGTTGCACCTCGCTATACTGTTCCAAAAAAAAACTGTCAATAAGTTCTACCAAATCCGTTCGGTCTTGGTTAGAACGATCGATGCGCCGCTTAATCAATAAGGCTTCTTGCGGGTCAATAGCCGTATTGCGGATAATGTCTTCGAGATGCCACTGCACCGCATCTATCCAATTCTTCAGAAAGAGATAGTATTCTATAGTTTTAAACTCGTATGGATTTTTAAACTCGGCATCCACATTGTCCATCGTGTGGTAATAGTTAGTACAGACCGAGAAAATTTGATTAGATTGTTCAGAAAAAGTCATCTTTGTTTAATTTATTTATTACGATTAATTAATTGCTCAGCAAAAGCACATAATTGTTCCTTACGTTGAGGCTCTACGTCAATGGTTTGCAACACTTCATTGGCGCGGGTAAAGTATTCAGTAATTTTTTCTTCGGCGTGTTGACGGATATCTAACATATCATATATTACCTTTATATTTTTAATTTTTTCTTCCGGCGTAACATTTTTATCGGCCAACCACTGATTTAATTCTTGCTGTACGGCGCCTTTCGCTAAACGGAACGCTGTTACTAAAAGAAATGTTTTCTTGTTTGTCACAATGTCATTCCCGATTGTTTTCCCAAAATTGTTGCTATCGCCATAAACATCTAATAAATCGTCCTGAATTTGGAAGGCCATTCCCAAATGATGCCCGAAGGCATATATCTGTTCTGCCTGCTTGTGGGAAGCACCGCCGGTAATAGCGCCGATTTGCACTGATGCGGCAATTAGCACCGCTGTTTTCAAATTAATCATCGTTAGATAATCGTCTTCGGTAATAAGCGGCAACGACTCATAATTCATGTCCAATTGCTGTCCCTCACAAACCTGCGCGGCCGTTTTTCCAAATAATTGGAGAATGACCGGTAATTTTTCCGGCGCCGACTTGCACAAATACTGATAAGCCAAAATACACATCACATCGCCCGATAAAATGGCCGTGTTGTTGTTCCACTTCCTATGCACAGTTGAGGCGCCACGGCGCAGCGGGGAGTCGTCCATAATATCGTCGTGTACTAAGGTAAAGCCGTGAAAAATTTCGAGGCCAATGGCCGGCATCAACACCTGATTCGCAATTTGTTCGTTAAAAAGATTATGGGACAAGAGGCACAAAAGTGGACGCAAACGTTTCCCGCCGATAGACATTATATGCGCTACCGGCGCATATAAACCCGAAGGCCCCTCCGACAAGGGGATTTCATTGATAGCCCGCTCTATCCAAATCTGCAAATCCTTTATAAGGTACATAAAAGTCTTTTTATGAACTTACAAAGATAGTAAAAATACAAACAATTTTGTATTTTTCACCTATAAATTTCGGAACAATCTCTTTTAGGCTTGTGCAACATCAAATATGGATATTCAAAAAATTAGAATTATGCTATAAATTCGTGAATTAATTCGCATGTCGCCATACTCTTTTTTCTGGTAGTGTTTCAATATAGCTGAATATTTATTATCATTGCGTGAGTAATTTTACTGTTCAATGAAGCATATAGAAATTATCCGCTGTACTTTATGTGGCTACGACGACTTGATGAAAAACGGTCAGAGTCCTAACGGTACTCAACGCTGGTTTTGCAAAGGATGCAGAAAATACTTTCTAAGAAAAATCGTCGTTGGACTTGGTATGCTGTGGATCGCAA
>JAIRUB010000054.1 GCA_031254635.1 Prevotellaceae bacterium
ATTACGATGGATACGCTGGCGTATAAATTTTACACCAACCGTTCCTACCTTTCAAATTACATTAATGTATATAAGCAAAAAACATTTCGGGAGTGGATAAACTGCTTGCGGGTAGAGGAAGCAAAAAAACTTTTGCGGGAATATCCTGAAAAAACCATTGCCGAAATAGCCGCCGAGGTAGGAATCCCCGATACAACCTGTTTCCGCCGACATTTTGTTTCTCTTACGGGACTTAGCCCAAAGATTTGGAGAAATAATAATGATGATTAATTATTAACGGTTAGTGATTAATTTTAGGTGTCAGGTATTTAGGATATGCGACTTATCAGTTATTCAGTTATTCACCTTTCACCGAAAACGAACCGCTTCACGCTTTACGCCTTACGATAAAAACATTTTGCAAAAAGAAAAAATAGTGTTAAATTTGCCCATTGTTCTTAGTTATTAATTTTTAATTTCAAAATTTATGCAAACCACTACTCAACTAACGGGGTGTACGCTACGGAAGTCCCCCGCGCTGCAAAAACACTATGTCGATATGGATAAACTCACAGACATAAACGAAGACGAATGTCGTCAATTCTTCGAATCACGCTTGGACGAAAAAGGCAGTTACTTGTTAAGTACTGAACAAAAAAAACGATTAGACAAATCAAGGCGAGATATAGCTGCCGGCTTGGGCATAAGTCATGAGGTGGTAATGAAAGAGATTGACGAATGGCTAAACGGAAAATAATTTGGAGTCCCGAGGCAAGCCGGCAATTCAATGAAATTTTACGGTATTATAATAATCGTAACAAAAGTAAGATTTATAGCCGGAAATTAAGAAATCTGCTACAAGAAAGTATCTGCTTGTTGCAAAAACAGCCCCGCATAGGAAAGTTTTTGAGTGGTAATTATAATAATTATAGGGTATTGTTTATTGCTCGCTATCATTTGTTTTATGAAATTACAGATAGTTTTTTATACATTCACGATATTTGGGACGGACGTAGAAATCCCGAAAACATAAAGTATTATAAAAAAGAAGATTAAAAGGTATGCGATAATTAGTTTATAAGTTAACAAGTTAACAAGTTTATTCAGTTATTCCGTTATTCACGCTTCACGCTTCACGTCTTACGCCTTACGATAAAAATATTTTGCAAAAAGAAAAAACAATACTAACTTTGCTTTAGAATAAAAGTTGAATTATATTATGTATTTTGGACGGAAACATAACATTCACAGACTAATAGCCCACGAATTAACACTAATTCGTGGTATTCTGTGGTTTAATTATTCCGTTATTCAACTCCACCACAATTTTCTTATAATCAACATTTTACACAATTACACCATAAATTGCTCACTGTCAATATATTATAAATGTTTAACCATTTGGCAGTTGGGGAAGAATGACTTCGAGCCTTTGGTTGCTGTCGGGTTTCCTTTCTTGGCAGCGACCTAAGTGACACAATGAATATGCGTAGTCATTTGTAAGAGAACGTCTTGGGTGTTAATGAGATTAATGCCTAAACTTTAAATTATAAACATTAAAATTTACGATTATGAAAACCCTAAAAGAATTAAACAACAATTATACGGACATAGATACGACCAATGTCCTATCAGATGAAGAAATGAAAAATGCGCTTGGCGGCGCTTGTAAATATGGTTGTGAAGAAGCTTGTAGAGAAGGGTGTAAACCTGGGGGCAAGAATACATCAACAACCCCAACAACATAGGCAGAGCGATAGAATCGCGGTAAAACAAGGGGGGCTTAGGCGAAATACTTGTTATGATGTCATTAAGAGCCCCTCTTTTTTTTGTTATTTTTGAATATCCAACTTTTAACAAGTCTCGAAGGATTTTTTATAAAAAATAGTCTATTATGAACATTGATAAATACGATATTTTTACAGACTCCCTAGTTGATTATTATTTTTTCAGTGAAGGACCAAATGGTAAAATAAAAAAACAGGTGTGTTTTAGGAAATCAGGTTTGGAAAATTATTACCAACTCAGTTTTGGCGATGTAATAAAAGGTAATATTCAAGAAGATGTGGTCTCAGATAATAAAGACACTGATAAGGTCTTGGCAACTATAATGTGGATTATCATTAAATTTTTGCAGCAATCCTCTTTTTTTCATATTCGTTTTACAGGATTGACAAAAGCAAGAAATAGATTGTTTAACAAATGGATAGAACAAAATTATAACGAAATCACACAATACATATACATCTATGGCTATAAGCGAGATAAATGGGAAAAGTTTTACCCAAACAGATATTATGAAGCATTTTTAATAAAAATAAAAAATTATGACACAAGAAATATTAACAAAAAAATATATTTTAAATCCCTGCTACATCCTGCGAAACGATATTAATCGTATTGTACTAACAGATGCGAGCAAGGAGATTTATAACCACTTGGGCAGAAACAGTTTTTCTACCTTTATTCATCCCATACATGCTATGTTATTCTGCTTTTTTAGAGGGGACAAAACGCTTGGGGAAGTTCTTACCCAAGAGATATGTCCGTTTTTTGACTTGTCGGAAGAAAGTGGTTGGACATTGGTTGCTCAATTTATAGAAAATAAAGGGATGATTGTAGTGGAATATGATAATCATTATTTTTATATGCCGGAATTATTACTCATCGAGAATAAAAATTATCAATTACGGGATTATAAGGTCGAAGAATTTAATATTATGCAAAATCTTGATTTTGAGTCTCCACGGTATAATATACCCATAGACACAACCCTTATGATAAACACGCTTTGCGCATGCAATTGTATTTATTGTTATGCCGACAGACGGATGAAAATGCAAAACATAATGCCGTTTGAAAGAATCAAAGAATTGATAAAAGAAACGAAAGAGTTAAAATTCAGGACAGTAGATGTTACAGGCGGTGAACTGTTTTTATATGACCAATGGAAAGAATTGCTTTCGGAACTTTATTTGAATGATTATAACCCCTACTTATCTACAAAGGTACCATTGAACAATGAGGATATAGATGCATTGAAAGATTTAGGCGTTAGGAATATTCAAATATCCTTTGACTCTATTTTTTATGAGGACCTGAAGATAAATTTAGAGGTGGGCGAGGTTTATTATCATAACATGCTCAATACGATTAAAATGTTAGACCAAAAAGGCATTACAACAAAAATAAAATCAGTGCTTACCTCTTCTATTTTTGATATTGATAAAATTAATGCCTTTGTTGATTATTTTCAACGGCATAAAAATGTAACAAAGCTTGAATTTACCGCGCCCGGCTACTCTCTGTATAAGACCCCTGAAGAATTTATTAACTTTCGTTTGTCATTAGAACAAATTAATATATTAACAGCACAGCTGCAAAAAAGAGCTGCAACTCATTTTGCTATCCATGTTGACGCTCAAGTACTCCAAAGAGAATTATATTACGATTCATTCGATAACAAGAAACAAAATTTTGAAAAACGGGCTAAATGCACAGGCAATGAGCGCTCTTTCCTGATTTTACCCAATGCCGATGTTACCATTTGCGAAGAGGCTTATTTTAATAAAAATTTAAAATTAGGCAATCTTCTGCATCATTCTATTATGGAAATGTGGAACAGCGCACAAGCTAAGGAACTGTTTTATATTGCCCAAAACAAATTTCCAAAAGAAAGCGCTTGCTCGCGTTGCAACGAGTTTACAGCATGCAGGCACAACACCGGTATTTGCTGGATTGATGTTATAGCTGCCTACGGGGAAGAGAACTGGCTATACCCATATCCCGAATGTCCCTACGCCCCTCCCTTAATAAACAAAATATATTATGAATAACACTTAAACCCGTTTGTATGAAAAAACTGCTGATTTTATCCTGTTGTATGCTTTCCTTTTTATCCGGCTATTCAAAGGATATGCGTATTCGCGGCTCTGTTGTGGATAGCCTGAGCCTATTGCCCCTTGGTTATGCCACCTTTCAAGTGTTCGATAGCAACAATAACAATGTGTTTAATGCCATACTTACAGACTCTTTGGGATTTTTCGACTTCCGCAATGTTCCCTTGGAAGGCAATGGCTATATTACCATAAGCCATCTTGGCTACGAAAAGAAAACCATAAATATTGCCGCCCAACAGCGAGAATTAGCCCTGGGGCAAATTAAAATGGCGCCAAGTAATTTTGCACTAAGCGAGGTGTATGTGATAGCCGACGCCAAAACGCTGATTATGCCCGACAAGGTTGTCCACCTTGTTGATAGCGCCATGTTAGCCAATGTGAGTGTTACGGCTGATCTGTTACAAAAAATACCACAGGTTTCGGTAAATGAACTGACTAGAATTGCCCGCATACAGGGCTTGGAGAATACGCTGGTACTTGTTAACGGCATAAACACGGGCGCCTCTGTTGATTTACGTGCAATTAATCCTAATGATGTTTTTAAAATTGAAGTAATAACTGTACCCTCTTCCGGAGTAGATATTGGGTATGACGGGGTCATCAATATTATACTGAGAGAGGACCCACGAAAAGGAGTTTCGGGCGATTCGGAAATTTCCTTTTTACTGAATGGACGACATTTGGATGCTTATGCCGGCGTTATCCTTGGCTTCGAAAAAGTGCGGGTCAATTTGGCGTATAGAAACTATTACCGCGCCTACGCTTCCGAAGGCACGGAAATACGTACCAACACCAATACACAAGATGTGTATAAAACAAAGACTTATGCTAAAAGACCTTGGGAAACGAGCAATGATATAAGACTAAATATTGACTATTATATAGACAAGAAACACTACCTTAACCTGACAACAAAAACCGATTTTTTAGTTCAGTGCAATAAAAAATGGGAGGTTCAACCATCTAAAACAAGCAATAACATAACAGAAGATTTGACAAAATTTACACAGCAAGTCCAATACAATTACTTTGTGGGTAACTACACCCTGTTTTACAAATACAAAATCAAAGAGGAGGAGCATTATCTTACGGCTAATTTCAACCTCAATGTAATGGACACGGATGAAAATACTAATACGCTATATGAAAGCGGAGAAATTTACGGAGGCAAAGAACAGGCTGAGAAATTAGCCGGTAATTTAAGGATAGACTATTCGAATACGCTGAATAATTGGTTAAAAATAAATGCTGGAGTTCAATGCTATAATCAAAATTTTGACGGAGTATTAAATAACGGACTTGGCAATAACAATTTTAACGAGTTGCGTTATAACGGCTTTGTTGACCTCTATCTTACGGTAATGGGGCTTACCTGCCGATTAGGAATAAAGGCGGAAGAAAGCAGGACGAATTTCCGAGGCTTAGGTACTGATCCGGTTGTTCAGCAATCTTTGCTCCCCATACTATTGTTGAGTAAACAAATTAACAGGCACAGTACCATTCGGGTGCTTTATCGAAAAACCTCCCACTATCCTTCTGCATGGCAACTTGCCCCCTATAGCATCCAATACGACAGTTTAACCATGTTTCAGGGCAACCCTTTACTACAGGCGCAGAATAGGCATTCATTACAGCTGTCCTATAACTTTGCTAAGCCCGGTATTAATTTAAGCGCTTACTTAGTTTACAATTACCGCGAACCCTTGATTCTCTCCCGGCGCACTTATGACAATGACCTATTTTGCACTATTATGCCAAAGAATTTGGGACAAAGGGAAACATTTGGTCTTAGCCTGTCCGGTTCATCTGTTATTTTAGGATTTATGGAACTACAAGGCGATATGGAATTGTATCGCGATATATATAAAATTGAAAATATTACGCGCAGCAATTGGTTTTTCACAAGTAATTTATCCTTGACCGTAGGGCTGCCATGGAGTATGGCTATGGGCACCTGGGGCTCTTATTCAACAAAACGTTTAACTATGCAGGGACATATTGAACCACAATATGAACTGGATGCCATCTTTGTTATGAAAAGATTTCAAAATCTTAACGTTTTTCTTGCTTTGAGAAGTATAGTAAAATCTAATGAAACCTCCTATGTTTTTAGTGATAATATTGTTCGCCAATCAACTTTTCAGGTCAAGACTTTTGGCTTAGGTTTTAGAATAAACTATTTTTTCAATACGGGTAAAAGATATAAGATGGAAAAGATAGATACCTTGCACGAAATGGATAAGAAATAGTAAAGATTTTTCAATATTGATTGCTTGAATCTTTTAGTTTATGTCTCAATTTCCCTTTACTCATCAACATGATGCCATGGATTGTGGTCCGGCTTGCTTACAAATGATAGCCAAGCATTATGGACGGAACTACACGCTGCAAGGTCTGCGCGACAATTGTTTCCTTACACGCCAAGGGGTATCGCTGTTGGGCATTAGTGATGCTGCTGAAAAAATAGGCTTCCGCACTACCGGCGTAAGAATTACTTTTGAGCAATTAACTACCGCCCCATTACCTTGTATTGTTCATGTTAAACAATGTCACTTTGTGGTTGTTTATCGCATAGAAAAGACAAACAAAAATGACTATACCCTGCATATAGCTGACCCGGGATTTGGAAAAATAAAATGTACAAAGGAAGAGTTTTGCCAGTACTGGATTAAGACGAAAGACAAGGGCGAAGACCGCGGCTTAGCCCTGCTCCTTGAGCCAACGCCCGATTTTTATGCATTAGAAGGCGAGCGTGACGAACGGACTAAATTGTCTTTTTTGTTCAAATACCTACGCCCCTACTATAAGTTGATAACGCAACTGTTCCTTGGAATGTTGCTGGGGACCTTGCTGCTCCTTATTTTTCCTTTCCTCACCCAAAGCATAGTTGACTACGGTATTAACAGCAGTAATCTTTCGTTTGTAACATTGGTACTTATTGCTCAGCTTACCCTCTTTACGGCGCAAACCGCCGTAGAGTTTATCCGCTCGTGGATATTGTTGCATATCAGCACGCGCATCAATATTTCCATCATATCCGACTTTCTCATCAAATTAATGAAGTTGCCCATTGGTTTTTTCGATACCAAGATGATTGGCGATATTATGCAGCGTATTGGCGACCATAGCCGAATACAATCGTTTTTAACCTCAACGACATTAACCACTCTTTTTTCAATAGTAAGTTTTGTGGTCTTTGTCGGGGTATTGGCTTTCTACAATACAACCCTCTTATTGGTTTTTCTAATTGCAAGTACCCTGTACGTGCTATGGGTCATGCTCTTTCTTAAACGGCGAAAAGAGTTAGATTACAAACGTTTCATTCAAGCATCAACCATGCAAAGCAATCTTTATCAGATGATTACAGGAATGCAAGAAATCAAACAAAACAATTGCGAGCGACAAAAACGTTGGGAGTGGGAGCGTATTCAGGCAAAATTGTTCCGTATCAGTGTTAAAGGATTAGCATTAAGTCAGTACCAACAGAGTGGTGCCTTTTTCATCAATGAAACCAAAAATATTATTATTTCATTTTTTGCTGCCCATGCCGTTATCACGGGAAATATGACGCTTGGTATGATGATGGCTGTACAATACATTATTGGGCAATTGAATGCGCCTATTTCGCAATTTATAGGATTCATACAGTCGGCACAGGATGCCAAAATCAGCTTGGAGCGATTGAATGAAATCCATTCACGCGAAGATGAGGAACAGCAGGAAGCGGGAAGTTTATCGTTTCTACCGGAAGAATACAGTTTTACACTCCGTAATCTTTCTTTTCAATACGATGGTCCACATTCTGAAATGGTACTAAAAGACCTGAATTTAATTATTCCTCCGAATAAAACTACAGCCATAGTAGGGATGAGCGGTAGTGGCAAAACCACCTTGGTAAAACTGCTGCTGGGTTTTTATTCGCCTACTAAGGGCGAAATATTAGTGGGCGATACCCAATTAGACAATCTGAGCAAGCGAATATGGCGCGATGCCTGTGGGGCTGTAATGCAAGACGGTTTCATATTTTCTGACACTATTGCCCGAAATATCGCAGTGAGTGATGAGAATGTCAATCCTCAACAATTATTACACGCTTTAAAAGTGGCTAATCTGAGAGATTTAATAGACACCCTGCCCTTAGGCGTAAATACAAAGATAGGTCAGGAAGGTCATGGTTTAAGCCAAGGACAGAAACAGCGCATATTAATAGCCCGCGCAGTGTATAAAAATCCAACATTTTTATTCTTTGATGAGGCTACCAATGCGTTAGATGCGAATAATGAGCGGGTGATTATGGAAAATCTGGAAGCCTTTTTCAAAGGAAAAACAGTAGTGATAGTGGCGCACCGCCTAAGCACGGTAAAGAATGCTGACCGGATTGTGGTACTTAACAAAGGCTATATTACGGAAACAGGCACTCATGCCGAATTAACGGCTTTACGAGGGGAATATTATGAATTAGTAAAAAATCAGTTGGAATTAGGAAGTTAATATGGCAACTATAGAAAAAGACATAGAAATCCGTACAGAAGAAGTGCAAGAAATTCTGGGACGACCGCCACACTGGTTAATACGTTGTGGAATTACGGTTATTTTTACTGCAATAGCGATATTGTTTATTGGTAGTTATTTCTTTAAATATCCCGAAATAATTACTGCTCCTATAGAAGTCACTATTGAGAATTTGTCAATAGACTCCGATAGTGTAACGTGTTTTAAAGGGAAAATTTATTTACCTCCACAAGGAACAGGCAAAATAAAAACAGGACAGATTGTGAATGTGAAATTAGACAATTTTCCGTATATGGAGTATGGAATGATAAAGCTACAAGTGGAAAGCGCAATGTTACTACCCATAATGCAAAATGGGAAACGATATTACATTTTAGAAATAGATTTTCCAGAAGTACTACAGACTAACTACGGAAAAGTCCTGTCTTTCAATCGAGATATGCAAGGCACAGCCGAAATAGTTACCGAGGATTTACGGCTGTTAGATAGACTGCTGCGGCCGATTAGAGCGGTGCTAAGGGATTAGGATATGCGATTATGCGACATGCGACCTATCAGTTACTCAGTTATTCATTATTTTGTAACCCGTCACAACTGCTTAATAAACCTAATAGCCAATTCTAACTGCGTGTCCTTGCCGCTGTTCAGGGCTTGCTGGTCGTGTTTTGCTTCCATAATAGGCCTTAGGCCGATGTTCTCGTATTGTTTTCCGTTTTTATCTTTAAATGCGTGGGATGATATCATTACTTCTTCGAAGAAAGGTTGGCATTCAAAAATTCCCGAATTGAATTTTGCTTCTATATCTGCTGACGAACCCTGCGCCCCCCAGGTTTGTTCTCCTATAAAATAGCCGTTAGGCAGCGAATTAACAGCTATAATTGTTATTTCCGCCATGCTTGCCGAATACATATCTCCCAGTACAACTATCGGAGCAGTAACTTTTTTCGCTCCTGCTGCCGGGCTTATATACGCAGGAATCCACGGGGAATAATCCAAGCGGCCGTCCCCTGTCTTGCAACGTGTATAGCCAAATTCCGTTTTTGTGTCAACCATCTGCCCAAGCAAAAGGTTTAAATCCAACAAATAACCTCCGCCGGTGCCTCGCAAATCTAAAATAACGCCCCTTATACCGGCGGTATTTTTCAATAAGTCAAAAAAGTTTTCTACGGCTTGCTTCACTTGATTGTATGAGTTTTCCGAATAAATCTCCGTCAGGCTAAGCTCCGAAAGATACAAATACAAAATCTTTTGCTCAATGGTAGCCGAAACAGCCATAAAACTATTTCTAACTCCTGCCGCCTTGTTCTCCAAATCACAGTAATTATCAAAAACCGAAGCAAAATACGAATTTCTTGATATGGGATTATGAAAGTCCGGAAGCTTTTTTTTGCGTTCCCAAGAGGGATTAATCGGCAATAAATTGTAGTACGAAGCAAAGGTTAAGCAAAGATGGCAATCTATCAAAGTCGATGTCATTTCTTCCAAATAAAGATAAGCTGTTTTAACATCGTTGCTATTTTCTATATTCAATTGAGCGAATAAGGGTTGGTAATGCCTGTAAACCTTGTCCCAATCTGTTGTGTCAGTATCCCAAAAGATGTAATTGTTGTTCATTCCATTCCAAAAATTTTCAAAAACGGCTTTAAAATCGTTGGCATAGTTGTTGTTTGCCGGATCGTTCACCTTTGGAAATTCTTTTCGACAAGATAAGGTCAGCAAAACTAAAACAACAAATAGGCAGTTATAGTACCGTTTCATGATTTGGGATTTTTATTTTTCATACTATACAAATTGAAAAAACAACCCATCTGAAAAAGATAGGTGTCATTGTATCGAGGAACTTGATTAATCATGTAATTTCCTTTTTGCAAGTCGGTTAATCCACGATAATAACGTGCTTCTACAAAAAAACGATATTGCTCTTTGAAAAAATATTCTACGCCGAGACCTGCCAACAATCCCAGTTCAAAACGTTGATCCTTATGTTTGTCGAACTCGTATTGCTCGTTGTAGGAATAAGCGTTTTCCATATCAAAAACGTTCAAAACTGTTCCACTCAACCTGCGGTCAACTAAATAAGCTCCAAATCCACCCACATTTGCAAAAACTTTAAATTGTTTTTTCCCTAAGGAAAAACGCAGCATAACAGGTAATTGAATATAGATGTTCTTGGTTGTTTGATAGGCAAAGGTGCTATGTTTCCAGCTATAATTTTTTTGAATACAAGACAAATCCAAAGCAAGCCGCAGCCATTCATTAACAGCATATTGCATAGGGACAGAAAGGCTAAAACCTGCCTCTGCCCCATACTTTGAAAGTGAACGAATGGATTGTGTATGTAATTTATTGTAAGCCAAACCTGCAGAAAAACCCATCTCGAATTTTCCATGCTGAGCTCGTGTCGTCTGCGGAAACAACAACAAAAAGGAGATTAAAAACAATAAAGAAATTTTTTTATTGTTCATAAAGGTGTGTAATTTTATTTTGTGCAAAATTACAAAACAATTTTCACAAATCAAATTTTGATTAACTTTGTCCCATTAATTTTTGATATTATGGAACGCCGCATAATAATAACTGACGACGGTTCGCCAACCTTCTTTGTGCCGGAGTTGAATGAATGTTATCATTCTACGCGCGGAGCCGTGAGCGAGTCGTTGCATGTGTTTATCGACGCGGGGTTGAGGGAAGTAAGCAGTCGGCGGTCGGCAGTCGGCAGTAGCGGTGTACGTATATTGGAAGTGGGTTTTGGTACCGGATTGAATGCCCTGTTAGCTATGTTGTATGCGGAAGAACATAAGATGACAATTTATTATGAAAGCTTGGAAAAATATCCCTTATCGGAAGAAGAAGCCGCAATATTGAATTATTCCAACAAAGATAAATTAGCAGTATTGCATGCCTGCGCGTGGGAAGAGCCGGTGCAATTAACAACCGGCTTTACCTTGTGCAAGCGCCGGATTGACGTATTGGCATACAAGCTCGATAAGGCTTTCGACCTTATTTATTTCGATGCCTTTGCACCCGCTGTGCAGCCCGATTTGTGGAGCAAAGAATTATTTGCTAAATTGTGTGCCGCAATGTCGCCCGATGGAGTGTTGGTTACTTATTCGGCGAAGGGCACGGTGAAAAGCGCATTGCGGGCAGCCGGATTTGAGGTGCAGCGCTTGCCCGGCGCAGCAGGGAAACGACACATGATAAGAGCAATTAAGAATTGAAAATTGAAAGTTGAAAATGAATAATAAGTAGTTAAAGGTAGTTAGAAGTAGTTAAGGTAGATATATAAAACCTTATTTTCGCCTTATTTAAACAACAAAACAACCTTAGTAGCAAATGGTTATGCAAAGGCGTTTCGTGCGAAGCAGAATATAGCCAAATGATGTGTTGCCCACTCGCACGAAAAAGCACGAAAGGTACAGGGTGAAAGATACAAGGTACAGGGTAAAAAATAATTTGTGTAAATTTGTGGATAAATTAGAAACAAAAAATATGAAAAAACAAAAAACCATAGCCTTGGTAGCTCATGATAACCGCAAGTTGGATATCATTGAGTGGGTTGAATTTAATCATGCAATATTGCAGAAACACCATTTGGTATGCACCGGCACTACTGGTAACCTTATCTTACAAGCCTTGCGGCACAAGTTGGGAAAGGCAGCAGATGTCATCCGTCTAACCTTGCTAAAATCAGGGCCGCTGGGCGGCGATCAGCAGTTGGGCGCTATGATTGCCGAAGGGAAGATAGATATGCTGATTTTCCTCTGGGACCCTATGCAACCGCAGCCGCACGATGTGGACGTAAAAGCCCTGCTGCGTATATCGAGCTTGTATAATATTCCTTCGGCTTGCAACCGCTCTACCA
>JAIRUB010000135.1 GCA_031254635.1 Prevotellaceae bacterium
GCCTATATGTATATGATAATTGTGTCACACTATATGAACAAAAATATCAAAGCACATGAATTAATAAAGCACCGGAAAACTAGCTTAAAACTAGAGGAAGCCATTAAGTGGTACAACGAAGCAGATTTGGAATATATCCCGGATAATGATAACACATTTGCTCAAAAGCAATTGGATCAAGATATTCTTAATAATCTATGGTTTTACAACTTTCATGTACCAAACAGTCCTATCGGCACTCGTGATGCAGGTAAAAATATACTCTATTTATTGCGTGATTTCTTTTTTCAGTATCACCACTTTGCTATTAGGGAAGCGAAGATTTTAAAACTAGCCGACAAAGTCACAGTATCGGATATTATCTACAAAATCGGCCTTAGAACTGGCGAACCTCTGTCAATTGATTCAGATGAGTATTGGGCGTTATGCAAAGCATTTTATAATAGCATGGCCATAGAAAACGAAAGCGAAAAAGCTAAAGGCAAACTGATGCGCCCAGTATTTCCGGCCATTGGCAATTATCCAGCAATTGAAGTATACGACATTCCCAACCGCTGGCGTAGTGGCAGCAAAAGCAGTATTGAAAAGGATAGTATAGATAATAAACTAAGCCTGCGAGGTTTTATCGGCAAATTTGATAGCTGGATCATATCGCCCTTGAATGCGGCGGAGCTGCATGAATTAAGCATAAAATATAAAGAGATTATGGAGAAGGGAAAACTCGCCACAAAACTCATTGACGAAGTAAAGCTTGACAAAAAACCTACAAGCGAAGGAACCTCTGACGAAAAGGCTATGAGCGATAGAGAAATTAGCAACAAGCTTAACGTAGTATTGGTTAAACTTGACGAAAAAGAAAAAGAGCTAGACCGTGTTATAAATTGTTACTTGGAACAAACCAGCCGGCTCCTGTTTCGCTATGTTCTGCGAAATAGCTGCATACGGGGGGGAGCGGCGTTTTGCGCCCCCAAAGGCGGCAAGGATGAGGATGCACTAAAAGATGCTTATAAAAAATGGCTGAAAGATTTACTCCGTAAGATTTTTTCGTAAATGATAGGTTGCATCGTTGATTTATATTGACTCTGTATATTGTAATGCCTTCATCATACCAGAATTTAAGGCACTGCCAAAAATGAGTACATCAGAAATCAATTTTAATTATTTAGGAGATGTTGGTCAATGAAAATAATGAATCAAATTAGGAAAATGAATCAAATTAAAGTAATTTTATATATGGGGATACTTATTGCAATAATATCTTTCCTTGTTTTCTTAATGCTAGGGATAGGTTGGCAAGAATGGATATGCCAATTTCTACTTGGTATTGCTCTCATTTTTATTACTGTTGTTGTCATAAATCATATTTGGAATCTTTTGGGTGGGGAACCTCAAGAAAAGCTGATTGAATCATTGGGCAATTACATTAGTAATTCCATCAGTTTATTAGCACAGACGAAAGATAGTGGGCTTATTGGTTTTTCTAATGCAAAAGGCCCTTCTTCAAATTTGATGGAAAAACTAAAAGCAGCAAATAAAGAGGTTGACTTGATGGGATATTCTCTGCGTAGCTGGCTTTATGGGGCGAATTTTTCTGAGGAAATAAAAAAACTCACTGATAAGGGGGTTAAGGTTCGTGTAATGGTTATGGACGAGAGTAACCCTCATTTTGAAGCATATTTAAATCCTATAATTAGTACTAGTAAAGCTGATGCAGTTAAAGAAGAAATCACAACAGTTCAAAAATATTTTAATAGGAACAATGGGCAACAGAATAATAACAAACCGGTGTTTGTTAAGGTAAAAGCGGGATTGATTGCATGTAATCTTTGCAGAGTTGATTCTGAAATCTACTTAGCGCCATACTTGTATAGCATCCCCTCAAGCAACAGCCCATTATTTACTATTAGTGGAGAAAATACCAGCTTATACAAGCAATATCTGGAAGAGTTCAATTCACTATGGGGAAAAAATGAAGAAAAAGTGGCCCCCTTGGCTGCAACTCAGATTCCTAATTCTGAGGATACCCCGATTATTTAGCAAATGACTATACGGCAGGAAGCACGGCGCTATGTGCCGCCCGCTTTTCTTAACCCACAACCAACCATCACCCATCCGCATGCTGACCCTCACCATAGCCAACCATTCCTTGCGCCCATTGTACACCAAATTGCGCCTATTGTCAGCAGCATCAAGATTGCCAAAGTCCATATGTCGCACCTCGGCCGCACCTCGATCAACAAATTATTCTAGGTATGCGCTGGCTATTGATGATCTGATTGTTCAGTGCCGTAATCCAGTCTTTACAAATTTTATAGAGGGGGGCCAGACTATGGCAAACTACGCAATAACAGTAAAACATGAAAAAAGCATATCAGTGTGCTTTTCCATTGAGGATGATAAACCATTTTCTATCGGCGAGAAAATGAATGAAATCAACGAAGAAGCCTATATGAACGGCTACAATTGGGAGGCGTTTTTTAATTATTACCTTGAAAAATATGCCCCGGATGTGCTGGTGGGTATGGATACAGATCCGGAGGCCGGCATGTATGCGGCCTATTATGATCTTACGGCTGAAAACGAGGTGCGGGCCGAGAAGTTTGTGGAGATCATAAATAACCTTGTTGAAAATGAGGAGGAGCTTTATCGCATTGTCCGCGATGAAGGCGATAATATTGCATGGGATTGAGGGGGCTGCAGCAGAGTTTTGTTTTAATTGCCAGCATGTTTTAGCTCATCCCTACTGTGCCTGTTGTACACTAAATTGCGCCTATTGTCAGCATAGGAAAAACACCAGCATTCTAACAGGAGAAAAACTGGCTTCCTCGCTTTTCTACCTCATAAAGAGAATCTATAAGCAGCCTCGGTTTTACTATTCGGGCTTTTTTACAATCCAATAACCGTTTTTTGCCGCACCTACCCGCTCGATTATTTTTATCTCCTTGAGTGTCCTAAGATTTGATTCAACTCTACGTTTTGTGATTCCTAGTTTGTCGCATAGTTGTTGCGCGGTTAAACGTGGGTTTTCTGATAGCAAGTTTATTATTTTCATCTGAGTTTCATTTACACCGACATTTACACCGACATTTACACCGACATTTACATCGACATTTACACCGACATTTACACCGACATCCCTGTTGTTTGCACCGACATTTGCACTGGCATCCCTGCTGCTTACACCGACATTTTCAGGGATACTGTAAACGGCGCTGACATCGGAAACAGGATGTATTTTTGGGCGGTAGAAAACAACAGCAAAGCCCAACTTTCGTGTTTCAAATACAACCTTTACACCAGCAGCTTTACATTCGTTTGATATTCTTCGTATACCTGTCCCGAAACTCTCAATATCCTTTACATAATACATTAGCTGCGCCAGTAGCGGGTTCCGTTTAACAGAACTGCCCTTTCCATCAATAAAATCCTGAGGGGTAAATCCCAGCGGGAACGTGCCGGGGTTATAGATTTCTACCCTATCGCTATAGATGACGACCTCATTATTCTGCGAAGATTTGAAATCCCTGTGGCAGTAGGAATTTACAATAGCCTCGCGAACGGCGGTTATAGGTATTTCAGGAATTTCATTGCGCTGGAGAGAGCCATCAAACTCCACTCTAAAGCGGATGTTAATGCTAATGTATTTTTCTGCCATGTCCATCATACGCATGATATTGCCGCCAGCGCGATTTATATCGAGGAATGTAAAGCGCTCAGGCGTCGCAAATATTGCCATTTGTAGCTCGAAGAGCGATTCGCCGCAGAACCAGACTGCAGCCGCGTTCTTTAGCTTGCCGTCTTTCAGCAAATCAAGCCTTATCAGAGCATCCTCTTTTGTTGTAAATGCGAAATCGATACGCCCAACATTATTTGCGCGCTCTATATATCTTCTCAGCACATCCTCATCAATATCTTCGGCGGTTTTATACGACGGCTCGCCATCCCAAGAATCCTTGGCCGCATGTTTCCGTAAAATATAATCCTCCAGCTCAGCCGCTGACATCTGCTTATCTTCGTCAGCGACGCGGATATATGCTCGTCCATAAGCTAGATAGGGTGCTTTATCTCCTAAAAACTCAATATGGATGCACCTTTTATTATTTATAACGGCCTCCATAATCTTTGGATAGACCTTTGGTTCAAGATGGTTGGAAACCGCTTGGCTAATATCTCGCAGGGTATTGGCGCCAATCGTTTGGCCTACAGGCGTGCCGTCATTCTGAATGCCAAAGTACAACTCACCGCCGCCGTGCTTGTTTAGAATAGCAGCCATAGAGATGACGCCCTCTTTTAGTTCGGCGGTAGTTTTCTTAAACTCCAGCTTTTCGCTTTCATTTCCGATTTTCATTTTTTATGCCCCCCTCGCACTTATCTGCTATTGTACCATATATGCCGTTAAATATCAATAAACGGGATTTTTTTGTCTGCACAGAATTTACTCGAGTTTGCACAGCATTTACTCGAGTTTGCACATAATTGCACATATAATTACGGCGATAACTCCACTGCCAATATCAAAAAACCCCTTGACTATTTAGCCAGCTTTGATATAATTAATGGACAAAGTTAGAAGATTTGTAAATGGGTTATCATATCAGTTGACAGAGTTTAAGGAGAATAGAATGATACAAATATCAAATAAGGTGCTCATTTTGCTTATATTGAGTATGCTTATTAT
>JAIRUB010000216.1 GCA_031254635.1 Prevotellaceae bacterium
CCCACTGGCAGTTACCGGTGGAACTGCGGCGCAGAATGCCAGAACTCTTGTTTTTTTGCGATCCCAGCCATATAGGCGGACAACGGCACTTAATCACTCCCATTGCCCAGCAGGCCATGGATATGAACTACGATGGACTGATGATTGAGGCGCATTGCTGCCCCGAAAAAGCCCTGAGCGACAAAAAACAGCAACTCACTCCGCAAGAACTGCAAGAGTTGCTGCGACAGTTAGTTGTACGCAACACCACTGAAATTGACGGATTAACGGTGCTGCGCAGCCGCATTGATGAAATAGATAACCGCCTCGTGGAGCTATTAGCCAAGCGGATGGATACTTCAAGAGAAATCGGCGAATATAAAAAAGCGCATAATCTCTCTATTTTGCAATCGTCGCGCTACAACGAACTGTTAGAACGTATGGCAACCAACGCTCAAAACATCGGGTTAGCTACGGATTTCGTGCAAGCCTTGGTACAACTTATCCACGAACAATCAAGCAAAGAACAGATGAGGGTAATGAACAATGAATAATGAACAATGAACAATGAATAATGAATAATTGAATAGGTAAAAGGTAAAGGGTATCGCAGATCACATAGTCTTATGGAAGATAGGCAATTAATAATTTCGCTTAAAAAAGGCAATAGGGAGGCTTTCAATCTGTTATTTGAAAAGTATTCCCCGAAGCTTCATTTTTTTACCCTGAAATCTTTTCAAAATAAGGTTGATGCGGAAGAGATTGTCCAAAACACCTTCTTGAAAATTTGGGAAACCAGCTATAAAATAGATGAAAATCAACATTTTACAACCTACCTTATTACTATTGCCAAGCATATTATTTACGACTGTTTGAGGCATAAGTTAGTAGAACGTAAATATAACCAATACATACTGCAATCGTCCGACGAATCGTATTCCATAGAAAATGATTTCGTATTAAAGAACTTAAAAGAATATTTAGCCATAAGCATAGGACGCTTGCCCACGCAACAAAAGGAAATCATTTTACTAAAAAGTAAAGGCTACAACAACAAAGAAATTGCCAAGCAGCTCAAACTGTCGAAACGAACAGTAGAAACACACATCAACAGGGCCTTAAAATTCCTTCGCAGTCATCTCATCAATAAAAAAGAAATTTTTACTATCGTGATTATCAATATATTATCACGATTATTGTATTAAGTATCAAGTATCAGGATATGAGATTTGTGATGTATAAATCCTGTTAACTACTTTAAATACAAATAACTACATTCTAACTCTTAATTAATTTTTCCTTTTCGCTAAGTGCATTTTTACTTTAAAACGTATAAGTAATCAAAAATCTTAGCCTAATGAATTACATCGAAATCCTTAACAAACTAAAAGCAGATAGCCCGCTATCTAATGAAGAATTGGAAAGCCTCTTGGCTTGGGTACTTTCCGCAGAAGGTAAGCGCTCCATCGAAGAGGATATACTGAAGAGTTGGAACAGCTTTGAATCATCGGAGACGTATGATTATAAGAGTTTACTCCACAAGCTTAATCAGGAAATAGACAGCCGTCAGGCAAAAAGAATTTTCCTATACAGAAAATATATACGTTATGCAATGGAAGCCGCAGCTATTATAATATTTGCAGTAGGCATTTCCTTCTTTATAACCGATAATATGAAGAAAAAATTCCATCAACAAGTTTTGGCACAAAATCCTGAGATGGTTGAGATATATAATCCTAAGGGCTTACGCACTACCGTTATATTGCCGGATAGCTCAAAAGTAATCTTGAACGCCGATAGCAGAATATCCTATTTGAAAAATTTCATGCCCGATTACAGGAGTGTTCAATTGGAAGGAGAAGCGCTTTTTGAAGTAACAAACGATTCGTCGCGTCCCTTTGTGGTACAAGCCTACGGTGTGAAAATGACGGTATTGGGAACAAGTTTTAACGTGCGTTCTTATCCCGAAAGCAATTATATAGCCACCACATTGATTGAAGGCTCGCTACGTGTAGAAACAGAAAGAAACGCCTATACCCTACTCCCCGGCAACCAAAGCCGTATTGATAAAATTTCGCAGAAAAATCGAATTCAAGAAGTTAATACTGAAAATGTGACCGGATGGACAGACGGAAAATTACATTTCCAGCTAACACCATTCAGCGAAATGGTAGCCATTCTGGAACGGGCGTACAGTGTCAATATCCATGTAAAAAACAGCCCACTGTTACAGAAAAACTTTACCGGAAAATTTGAGCATGGCGAAAGCCTTGAACAAATTATGGAAGTACTCAACTTATCAATGTCCAGCGTTAGTACTTACAATAAAGAAACAAATACAATAGTTATTCATTAAAAATCCCGACCTCGGCCGGGAATGTTTTCAAAATAAAAATTACCTTCCAAGTAACCCTTTAAAAAAACTTTACAAAGATATGAATTTAATTTACCACAAAAAAGCAGGCCTGTTGCTTATCCTGTTTATGCTTTCGATAGGATTATACGGCCAATCGAAAAAAATTACGCTTAACTATCAAAACACACAGTTGAACGTTGTACTAAAAGACATTGAAATGCAAGTTGACAAGTCTTTTTTCTATGATGGTGATTTAATCAAAGATGTGAACACTCCGGTTAGCATTTCCGTAAAAGATGCCAGCTTAGACAAGATCATTGATTTACTCTTCAACCAAGAACTTGCTGTTTTTGAAACAAGCCAGCATTTGGTATTATTAAAGAAACAAGCGGTTTTGAACACCGCTAATGTTGCTGCAGTTACTGCGCTAAGCCAAGCGGGAGTAGCAGCAAGATCAGATGTTATTAATACTGTGCGTATTACGCACAATCTTCGCGGGACGGTTCTCGATCAGGATGGGCTTCCGCTTGTAGGCGCTTTGGTAGCCGTCAAAGGAAACACAAGAAAATTTGCCTTTGCCGATATAGATGGAAAATTTGAACTGACTGATGTAGATGCAAACAGCGTATTAACAATTACTTATATGGGTTATAAAACTATGGAAGAAGCTGTAGGGAACAGAAATACTATTAATATCACCTTAGCACAAGAGGTGAATGTTTTACAAGATGTTGTGGTTACCGGTTATCAATCGCTCTCCAAAGAACGAAGCGCCGGCGCCTTTGGCACTATAGAGGGAAGCGGCATCAAAGACAAGGCTGTATTATCGGGTAATATATTGTCGAGCATGGACGGTTTGGTTACAGGCTTATCTGTTAACAATAGCGACGGCGTTGATAAGTTTTTGATACGTGGTATCACGTCTATTAACTCTACCCGTTCGCCGCTCTTCGTTGTAGATGGAGTTCCTATGATGGAAAATATTGTGGAAGATTTAATCAACGCCAATGATATTGCCAGTATCAGCGTGTTGAAAGATGCAACAGCAGCTTCTATCTGGGGTTCTCAGGCAGGCAACGGCGTGGTAGTAATATCCACAAAAAAAGGACAACGTAACCAGGCATTAAAGATTACCTATGACGGCTCGTTCTCCTTCATCGGCAAACCCGACTACGGCTACCAGAATAAAATGAGCGGCGAAATGTTCATGAAAAACGCTATAGAACTGTTTGATGCATATTCACAGGTATGGGATTACAATAGAGTAAAAACCTCCAATCAAGGCTTAGGTTCTGGCCTTCCGATTGTATTTCCGCATGAAGTTCCGCTTTACAGGCATGCAGCCGGAGAAATCAGCGCCACAGAGCGGGATGCAGCTTTAGCACAACTCATTGCTCAAAACGGGCGCCATTCTTTCGAAGATAATTTCATGAGTAATAAACTATTCACTCAACATAGCTTAATATTTAACGGCGGCGGGGAAAAACACACCTATTATGTATCCGTAAATTATCGCGGCGACCAGGGGAGTTATAAGGATTGGAGCAATCGGATTGGCATAAACTCTTACCAAGAAATGCAACTTACCAAATGGATGAAGTGGGATGCGGGCGTGAATGCCTCCTACAGCAATCAGGATGCACAGATTTTGCCCTGGCGCCCCAGAGGACAATGGAGTATATATAGCTCCAGCCAAACATATCAGCGAGATTTTCCCTACATGCAGTATGGAGTGGGGCAAGACCATTCCCAGTATTATATTTACCAAAATGAACGGGCGCGGTATGAGGTGCCCTCAGGTATCAATATGGAGTTTAATCCG
>JAIRUB010000220.1 GCA_031254635.1 Prevotellaceae bacterium
TGAGGGCCGTATGTAGGGGTGCACGGGACGGCAGGGGTGCTGAAAAACCCCTGAAACCCCCTACCTTTCCACGTCTACGGTTATTACAGGAAAAACGCATCAATTTTTTTAAGTACTTATTTCTTTTCATAGCAGAAGTCAGGGGCACCAATGTCGAATAACCCATTATGAAAAGATACAGCGCACCACCCCCGATCGTTAAGATACGCGAAGTGATAAAGGGCATCCGTTTCGACGCCCGGACCGGGAAGGTCCCAAGGGCAGTGCTTATCCGGATTGTGTCATGCATGGCAGGCGTAAGCGATAGCCGCGCACAACCCCCCCCTTCTATGTGGTTGCATTTAAGTTGTCAACTCACCCTTTTTTAAATTGATGCGTATCTCCTGTGGGAAAATAATAAAATGCTTGTAAATTTTTATCGCTTGAGTTATACTATAAATATAGTCATTTTATTAGTTAAAGTGTACATTTTAGAACAATAGAAAGGAGGTGTAATGTCCAATCGACATTCTAATTCGCCAGTAATGGTAGCATAATCGCGATTGTGTTCCCCGCTATAAAATAATCGTGCGTTTAACCGCGTTGCACGTTAGCAATGAGGCTGAAAACAGGGAACCGTAACCCCAGAACAAAAGAGGCTGAAAACAGAGAACCCCAACTCCATAATAAAAGAGGCAAAAAAATTATTACGGAGGATTTCGGCTATGAAAAAGCTAATACCCTTTCTTCTAGCACTCGTAGTAGTGCTTTTGCTCGCAACCTTTTCTTTTTCATCAGATAAAGCGCCCGACCCAATAACAATCGACGGCGCTTCGGTTACAGCAAAGGTTGACAAACTAACAGGCAATCAAAATAGATTATGGATCACCGTAACAGACACAAAAGGCACGACGACCGAAAACTTCATGATCGACAATAACGCAGCGGGAACATATCAAGTCGGCAATTACGGCGTTTACGTGGATACCAAGGGCAATACACAAATTAGAACCTGTTACTTCGTTTCTTACGCTGGTGACGGAAATAAATATGCTCTCACAATAGACACAGCTGCATTTATACCGCTTGACGAGTATGGTGAGTCATTTGTAGTCGAAGATAAAATTAATGCAATTACCGGCACCTTGTCAAGAGCGGTTGACGCAATAAGTCTACAGCTGAAGATTTCGGCTGGTGCCTTGGTAGTTTCCGATACAACGCTCAATATCTCTGCAAATTGGCAATTTGCTAATCCAAACCTAGTTTTGGAGGCAACTAACACTATTACGGTAATAGCCGGTTTTAAAGATGGTACAGTAATTGAAAAGTCAATTCGGCTAGTAAATTATTGCGAAGACAACTTTAACGATGCAGATTTAGACACAGCTGATGACGACGGAGACGGTATACCTAACTGGCTAGAAGATGTAATAGGTACTGACAAGAACAAAGCTGATACTGACGGTGACGGTTTATCTGATTATGATGAGATGTATAAAACCTTTACTAACCCTTTGGTTCGTGACACAGACGGTAACGGAATCAGTGACGGCGAAGAAGATTTTGATGGGGATGGGCTAAATAATATTCAGGAATGCTATTATGGCACTAATCCGTTTAATACCGATACTGATGGCGATAGCTTATCTGATTATGACGAAGTATTTATTTATCACAGTGACCCGCTGAAAGTAGATTCGGACGATGACGGTCTGCCGGATATACTTGAAATAAAATATGGAATGGATCCGAAAAATCCAGATACACTTGGGGACGGCATTTTAGATGGTGACAGAATATTTACGTTTGAGGCTTCTAGCGAAGATACAGAAGAAGGAGATCGTGTAAAACCTTCTCTTATTATTGAATTGCAAGGTAAGCTTATAGAAACACTTGCCATCAAAAAAGTAAGAGATGATGATATGTTTTTGAGCAAATGGGTACCGGGATATATCGGAAACGCGTTTGATTTCAGACTGAATGGCGATTTTGAAAGTGCTCTGTTAACCTTTGAATTCGACAGTACATTGCTTGATGATTCGAACTTCATTCCTTCGATCTATTATTGGAATGAAGATGAACAATTGCTTGAGGAAGTAATCGGGCAAACGGTGACCGGTAACAAAGTTAGCGTTCAAACAAAGCATTTTTCTAAATACATTCTATTAAATAGAGTTGTCTATGAAGGAGCTTGGAATGAAAAGGATATCAAACCACCTAACTTTGTCAGTAAATTTGAACGAATTGATTTAGCTCTTGTAATCGACAATTCCGGCAGTATGGATGCAGACTCTTCGCCCAAAAATGACCCCACTAGATTACGCCATAAAGTAGCAAAAGATTTAATCGATAAACTGGGGGATAATGACAAAATTTGTGTTGTAAATTTCCAAACAACAGCAGTTTTGCAGACTTCCTTCACTTCCAACAAGCAAACGGCTAAAAACGCTGTCGATAATTTTATCAATGGCGGTACGACCGCGCTATACAATGGCGTTAATGTTGCTAACAATCAATTTGCGATAAACTCATCTGATAAAGCTTTTAAAATAATGATTGTTTTAACTGATGGTATGGATAACGCTTCAACAGTCTCATTGACAACGGTTACACAAGCTGCCGTGAGAAACAATGTAATAATCTATACCGTTGGGCTGGGCAGCACGCTTGATGCGTACGCCCTTACTTCGCTTGCTCAATTAACGGGCGGGCAATATTATCATGCAAGTGCAGCGGAAGAATTAATCAAAATTTTTGACAAGATAGCGGAAGAAGACGTACAAATTGACTCCGACCAAGACGGGTTGCCTGATTATTTCGAAAAACTCATTAACGATGGCACATTAACTCTTGGTTCCGGAGTTGCGGTATATAACCGTGAAGACCCAAACTCTGTAAAGCTTTCTTGGAACGACCCTCAGAAAAAAGATTCTGATGGTGATGGTTTGAATGATGGCGAAGAGGCAACGGTAGTTGAAAAAAAATACCCTGACGGTACTTCTAAAATCTGGGTCTATATAACGTCAAATCCTTGCTTGGTAGACTCTGATAAGGATCACCTGCCCGATGATTTGGATCCCGAGCCGCTTAAGCATTTTTATCCTTACGTGCCGGAATTTAATCAAACTGTATATACCGCAAAAAGTTTCAATGGGAAAAGAACATATTGCCTAGAAATAAACAAAGAGGTGTACGATTCGTTCAAGGAAATTGACCGACTACGTGACTTACCGGAATTTAAAAATGATAGAGGTAAAAAAGCAATAGATGAAGCAAGGAAGGAAATCCATTACTTCCGAAACGAGCTCAACTACGAGCCTTCTTGTTTGACTGATTTGTTAAAAAAGCGAAATGAACAAAACTGGAAACCTTTTTTGGCATCTGGTACGGTTTACCATATGGAAGGTAAATATGGTGGTTTTAATATGAAGTGGATGACACCGCCCGGCGAGGATATTTTTGAAGCAGTTTACGGAATTGGTGGAAAACTGCTAAGCAAACACAACGACCCAAATAATATGGGTACCTACAATTATGGGTATACAATATCCACAGGCTGGTTGTCCAATGGACATGATTATCTGGACGTTGAACCATATATGGATTATGGAAATATGATTGGCTATCCACCAATACATAAGTCAGGAACAGATGCTTGGATAGCGAATTATTTTAAGTGCCGCGAGGCTCTTGCATATGGTTATCGAATTGCTATGGAGGATCGCCACTATTCGTATGAAGCAAAAAACGGAATAATAACAAATGCTGACACAGGTAACACAACGTATTATGTTTTGATTGGTGATAGCGGTAGTAATACTTTCAAGATTAAGCAGTACTGTCAGTCCCGTGGCTACGTTTTTGCAATGGGTTGCGCAGATAATGATACATATGAGATTGACGAAAACGCCAATGCGATTATTTATGACACGGAAGGTAACAATACATTGCGTTTCAATTTCAGCGTTGACGGTGTCGTTAGCTCAAGTACTAACCCCACAATATCCGGCAAATATTTGAAACTCGAGAAGACGGGTGAAAATATTGAATTCTATGTTAGAAACTACGATACATTTTGGGGCTGGTCACTATCATCAAAAAAGATTTGTACATTATATTCGGGTACTAGTTTTTATGTTATCCAAGATAGATACAATGGCGCATGGAGAACAATTATTTAATTTCCCATAATTAATAGCTTAACTTGTTCTGCATTAAGTCAATAATAGACCTTTCCGCTAACCCGAGTTTCGCAGTTATAGGACAAGCAAATCAATAGTCGCAGTTCAGGGCGATATTTTGGGTCATTTTCGTATTGCCTAACAAATTAATGAAATAATTGTTGCCTTATACTAGA
>JAIRUB010000058.1 GCA_031254635.1 Prevotellaceae bacterium
TAATGTTAATGTGTTAAGGTTTATTCTCTGTTGCGCTTTTTCCCAAGTCGGGCATGCCCGACTTGGGAAAATCCTTAATACATCACAAAGTTAGCATTTACACAAAATATTTTACACTATCTTTTTAGGGCGGCAGTTAAAGCCGAAGGCGCTATAAGGTTTTATTATTTCAATTACTTTTTGTACCTTTGCACATTAAAATCGATATAAATTAGGTATATGAATAAAACTTTACTTCATACTATACAATTAAGTTTATCGCAGGCTCCGGTGCAGAAAGCTTGGTTGTTTGGCGCATTTGCCCGAAATGAAGAAACGGTTGAAAGTGATATTGATATATTGGTAGAGTTTATTTCCGGAATGAAAATTAGCCTTTTTGACTATGGAGCGATAGTGTATGATTTGGAGCAAGCGACGGGATATAAAATTGATTTTGTGCAAGATGGTATGTTCAAATCGTTTGCCCGAAAATCGGTGGGATACGATAAAATTCTGATTTATGAGAGAAAAACCGCGTGACTTAGAACGTATGCGTCACGTTTTGGTGCATGGCTATTATGATGCCGATGAAACCATTGTTTGGTAAACTGCTGTTGAGGATTTGCCAAAATTAAAGATAGGACTGGCAAAATTGCTATGAAAAGAATTTCTGTTTTCTGCGGATCAAGTTCGGGTGTCGATAAGATTTTTGCCGAGCAGGCTTGTCTCTTGGGAAAGACTTTAGCGCAAGGAAATATCGGGCTTGTTTATGGTGGCTCTAATATCGGCCTTATGCGTGAATTGGCTAACGCCGTACTTGAATACCATGGCGAGGTGATTGGTGTGATGCCGCATTTTATGAAAGAAAAAGAATTGGCGCATAAGAATCTTACCTGCTTAGAAGTGGTAAATACTATGCAAGAACGGAAATCCAGAATGTGCGAATTGTCGGATGGGGCTATTGCTCTGCCGGGCGGTTACGGAACGCTTGACGAACTTTTTGAACTGTTAACCTGGGGACAATTAGGCTTGCACCGGAAGCCTGTGGCAATACTCAACACAGGAGGCTACTATAACCATTTGCTGTCGTTTATTCAAACAATGGCTGATAAGGGCTTCGTACATGAGGCCAACAAGGCAATGTTACTGACGCACGATGATATTGATACTTTGCTTGACTTGATGTTAACGTATCAAGCGCCGGAGATAAGCAAATGGGAAAAACATGGAATTAAATGATTTAAAAATAAGAGGTAATTATAAATTATCCTAAGAACATGGCTGCATGGACAGCTATGGTTTTATTATCAAAATATTTTGTTTCTTCATCGTTTGAAAGTAGAAATGCTTTTTTTATAGGTTTATCCACTATTTCTTCCAATCCAAAAAGATGTTTGGCATCAACTTTATTTACTTTATTTGCCATTTTTATTTCAAAAGCATAGTAGTAATTCGGGAACTCTAATAACAAATCAATTTCCTTTCCATCATGAGTTCGTAAAAACGAAAATTGAACAAGAGACAGCTCATTTTTTGCTTGTTTAAACATTTCGGCAATCATCGCACTTTCAAATTCTTTCCCTGTCATTCCGCCTCGTTTACGCAAAACAGCCTGTATAATTCCCTGGTCTATATAATGCACCTTTGAAGTTTTTACCAAGCGTTTATTTTGATTTTTTGACCAAGCCGGCAGTACAATGGCCTGATAGCTTATTTCAAAATACTTGATATACCGTTGCACGGTCTTTATGTTAACTCCCAATTGTTTAGCTATAGAAGACGCATTAATAAGATTTCCCGTATTCAATGCTATATATTGCTGTAATTTTATAAAAGGCCCCAAATCACGAAAAGAAGCTAAATCGCGAATATCTCTTTCCAAGTATGTACGCACATAGTTATGCAACCAATTGAATTTATCCTCCTCATTGGAATCATCTTCGCTTATAGCCGGGAAACCTCCATATTTCAGATAATGGGAAAAGGCTTTTAACTTTTCGCTTCTGCATTTATCCAACAAAAAAGAAGGTAAATAGTCATCAGACGCTTCATTTTTTAATAATTGTTGAAATAAAGAGTCGGATACGGTATCATTCCAATTTTTGGTTTGTAGTTCGGGTAATGTAAGCGGATACATTTCTACAATTGAGCATCTTCCGGCCAAACTCTCTCGCACCTTTTCCATCAGCAGTAATTGACTTGAACCTAACAGCACATAATGCGGTTCATCAAATTGGTCATAGGCAGCTTTAATACTTTCAATGATGCGCGGTTCTTTCTGGATTTCATCCAATAATGCATTAGGATGTAATTTTGCCCACTGGTGTGCTGTAAGGTTAAGGTAGCTCTTACTCGTAACAGGGTCTTCGATAGATATATATTCGTACTCCGGAAAGGCTTCTTTTACCAAAGTGGTTTTACCTGTTTGGCGTGCACCCGTGAGTATCAATATCCTACCAAATTTGGAATGAGTTTTTTGTTGTATGTAGGATATTATTTTCCTGTTTTTCATCGGAAAAAATATTGAAATTCGACAGCAAAGGTACTGTATTTTTATATAAATTCCAAATATTACGCCAAAAAATGGAATTTAATTCCAAATATTACGCCAAAAATCGTTAATCATTAAAAAAAGCCTTCCCGCTACCCACAACGGAAAGGCCTGATATGCTTTAATATGTGATGCGCTTGGATTAAGCGGTCAATTTGTTTACGTGTAAAGCTAAGCTGCTCTTTAGGTTAGCAGCCTTATTCTTATGAATAACGTTAATCTTGGCAAGTTTATCTAACATAGCGCTTACCTTGGGAAGCATAGCGGTAGCAGCATCTTTTTCGGATAAGGCACGCAAGGTGCGAACGGCATTACGGGTTGTGCGGGCATAATACTTGTTGTGTACACGGCGAGTCTCGCTTTGACGATGACGTTTTTCAGCTGATTTATGGTTAGCCATATTTTTTTGTTTAATTGTTTATGGTAGTCCGTAGGGGATTCGAACCCCTATGGCAAGAATGAAAATCTTGAATCCTAACCCTTAGATGAACGGACCATTGTTTATTTTGGGGCTGCAAAGCTAAAGATTTTTTTTTAATTCTACAAAATTTTTCTGTAAATCTGTAGAATTTCCACTATATTTGCACCCATGAAAAATATTCGAAATTTTTGTATAATAGCACATATTGATCATGGTAAGAGTACATTAGCTGACCGTTTGTTGGAATTAACCAATACCCTTACCTCCCGGGAAATGGAATCTCAGGTGTTGGATTCTATGGATTTGGAAAAGGAAAAAGGCATTACTATTAAAAGTCACGCTATCCAAATGCAGTACCAGCATAACGGTGAGCAATATACATTAAATTTGATTGATACGCCGGGGCACGTTGACTTTTCCTACGAGGTGTCGCGCGCTATTGCTTCCTGCGAGGGGGCTTTATTGGTTGTGGATGCCACACAAGGTATTCAAGCTCAAACAATTTCGAATTTATATTTAGCTTTGGGGCACGACTTGCAAATCATTCCTATCCTTAATAAAATTGATATGGAAGCAGCCATGATTGAGGAAGTGAAGGATCAAATCATTGATTTGCTTGGCTGTGAAGAGGAAGAAATTCTTTGTGTAAGCGCAAAAACAGGTTTGAATGTGGAGCAAGTCCTGCCAGCCATACTGGAACGTATCCCAGCCCCTGTGGGTGGTGAGGATGCTCCGCTGCAAGCTTTGATTTTCGACTCGGTATTTAACTCGTTCCGGGGAATTATTGCTTATTTTAAGGTAGTAAACGGTATTATCCGTAAAGGTGATAAGGTGAAATTTTTTAATACAGGCAAAGAATATGTAGCCGACGAGGTGGGTATTCTTCAGTTGAAGATGTGTCCGCGCGACGAGGTTCGTACCGGCGACGTGGGTTATATTATTTCAGGAATAAAAACCGCCGTTGAGGTAAAAGTGGGCGATACCATTACTCATGTAGAGCGTTTTTGTGCTAACGCTATATCGGGCTTCGAAGAAGTGAAACCAATGGTATTTGCCGGTCTTTATCCGGTAGAAGCTGACGACTATGAAGATTTGCGCATTTCTATTGAAAAATTACAGTTGAATGATGCTTCGCTGACCTTTGTGCCGGAGTCATCATTGGCGCTTGGCTTCGGTTTCCGTTGCGGTTTCTTGGGTCTGCTGCACATGGAAATTATTCAGGAACGCCTGTACCGTGAGTTCGACATGGACGTGATTACCACCGTGCCTAACGTATCTTATCATGTTTATACTACTCAGGGAGAGATAATTGAGGTACACAATCCATCGGGCTTGCCCGCACCCACTCTGATTGACCGTATTGAAGAGCCATATATCAAAGCGCAGATTATTACCAAGACAGAATATTACGGACAGGTAATGAAACTTTGCTTAGACAAGCGTGGCGTGCTTAAAGGCGAACATTACCTTACAAGTGAACGGGTGGAGTTGACCTTTGATATGCCCTTAGCCGAAATTGTGTTTGACTTTTACGATAAGTTGAAAAGTTGCTCACGTGGTTATGCCTCGTTCGATTACCATATCAACAACTTTGCGCAAGCCGATTTGGCGAAGCTCGATATCCTGCTCAACGGCGAACAGGTTGACGCGCTTTCCTGCCTAATTCACAAGGGTAATGCTTATGATTTTGGTCGCAAAATGTGTGAAAAGCTCAAAGAACTGATACCCCGCCAACAATTCGATATTGCCATACAGGCTGCCATCGGGGCGAAAATTATTGCACGTGAAACCATAAAAGCTTTACGTAAAGATGTAACTGCCAAATGCTACGGCGGAGATATTACACGTAAACGTAAACTTCTTGAAAAACAGAAGAAAGGGAAAAAACGTATGCGCCAGGTAGGTAATGTCGAGGTGCCGCAACAGGCATTTTTGGCAGTACTGAAGTTGGATTAGGGGAGTGCAAAGGTAAACATTTTATTCAAAAACTCAAGTAGTTATAATTAATCATTAATCACTATTCATTAATTATAAAAAATTGCTTATCTTTGTAGTTTATATTCATCCATAATGAAAACTAAGTATGTATTTGTATTAGGTGGAGTTACCTCTTCCTTAGGGAAAGGCATTATTTCTGCCTCTTTGGCTAAATTATTGCAAGCGCGAGGGTTACGCGTTACTATTCAAAAATTCGACCCTTATATTAATGTTGACCCGGGAACCTTAAATCCTCTTGAGCATGGGGAATGCTATGTAACTGAGGACGGTGGGGAAACCGACCTCGACCTTGGGCATTATGAGCGTTTCCTGAATGTTTCTACTTCTAGAGCCAATAATGTTACTACCGGCAAGATTTATCAAACAGTTATTCAGAAGGAGCGCGAAGGCGCTTTTCTTGGTAAAACTGTACAGGTTGTGCCGCATATCACCGATGAAATCAAACGCCGCATGATGCTCTTGGCGAAAACCGGCAACTACGATGTGGTAATTAGTGAAATTGGTGGCACAGTAGGCGACATTGAATCACAGCCCTTTGTGGAAGCCATTCGTCAATTGCAGTGGGAACTTGATGATGAAGATTGTGCGATACTGCACTTGACTTTGTTGCCCTTCCTAAATGCAGCTAAAGAATTGAAGACAAAGCCTACCCAACATAGTGTGCGTATGCTACAGCAAAACGGTTTGCAACCCGATATTATTGTATGTCGGACAGAACATCACGTAACACCTGATATTCGCAAAAAAATTGCGCTCTTTTGTAATGTAAAACCTAATGCGGTAATCGAATCAATTGATGCCAAAAGTATTTACGAGGTGCCGATAATGATGATGGAAGAGAAGTTGGATGAAATTGTAATCAATAAATTACAATTAAAGGCCGCTAAAAAGCCAGAATTAACCGAATGGAAAAAATTTTTGGATAAGCTGCAAAATCCAAAAACCAATGTAAATATTGCTTTGGTGGGAAAATATGTAGAGTTGCAGGATGCTTATAAATCTATTCTTGAAGCTTTTATCCATGCGGGTGCCACCAATGAATGCAAGGTATGTGTGCATTATGTGCACAGCGAACATATTACATCCGATAACGTGGCTGAAAAATTAAGTAATATGCATGCTGTCCTTGTGGCGCCGGGTTTTGGCGAGCGGGGCACTGAGGGAAAAATTATTGCAGCGAATTATGCGCGTGTACACAAGGTGCCTTTTTTAGGTATCTGTATGGGTATGCAAATGGCAGTGATAGAATATGCCCGCAATGTGTTGGAATATAAGGAAGCAACGACTACTGAAATTAATCCTTCTTCTAAATATCCTGTAATTGACTTGATGGAAGACCAAAAACGATTGACGATTAAGGGTGGTACTATGCGCTTGGGCGTTTATGAATGTTTGTTGAAGAAAGATTCATTGGTATATAAAATTTATGGTAAAGAGCAATTACACGAGCGCCATCGCCACCGTTATGAGTTGAATAATGTGTATGTGGAAGAATTGGAACGTAAAGGATTATATGCTGTTGGAACAAATACGGAAACCGGTTTGGTAGAGATTGTCGAAATGAAAGACCATCCGTTTTTTATCGGTGTGCAATTCCATCCCGAATTGAAAAGTACGGTAGAAAACCCGCATCCGCTCTTTGTCGCATTTATGAAAGCGGCATTGGAATATAAACAATAGTTAATAAGTTAATTAATAGTAATCCGTAAACTTGTAAATTCATAAGCTAAAAATATATTTATGGAAAATTTTATAAAAACTACAGTTGTTGCCTTGAAAGAACAGTTGGGCAAGGACAAAGTGGTGTTGGGCTTGTCGGGCGGTGTTGATTCCACTGTAACGGCAGTATTGTTGCATAAGGCTATTGGAAATAACCTACATGGCATCTTTGTTGACCATGGATTATTGCGTAAAAACGAATTTGAGCAAGTGTTGGATTTTTATAGCCACATGGGCTTAAATGTACTTGGCGTAAGAGCAGGGGAAGAATTTCTGGCAGCACTTTCAGGCGTATCTGATCCTGAACAGAAACGTAAAATCATTGGACGAATGTTTATTGAAGTATTCGACCGCGAAGCGCATCGCATTCAAGATGTGAAATGGTTGGCACAGGGAACTATTTACCCTGATGTGATTGAATCGGTGTCGGTGGAAGGCTCTTCGGTTGCTGTTAAATCGCACCACAATGTAGGTGGACTGCCCGAACGTATGAATTTAAAAGTGGTGGAGCCCTTGCGTAACTTGTTCAAAAATGAGGTACGCCTTGTGGGGAAAACCTTGGGTATATCTGCTGCCTTGCTCGAACGCCACCCTTTCCCCGGCCCCGGATTGGGTATACGCATCTTGGGAGAAATAACCCAAGAAAAGGTAGCTATCTTGCAAGAGGCCGATGCTATTTTTATTAATGAATTAAAACAAGCCAGTTTGTATGACAAGGTGTGGCAAGCTGCTGCTATCTTACTTCCTGTAAAAAGTGTAGGCGTGATGGACGATAAGCGTACCTATGAATACACGGTGGCGCTGCGTGCAGTAAACTCTATTGATGCTATGACTGCCGACTGGGTACATTTCCCCTATGAATTTCTTTCCAAGGTATCCAACGAGATCATTAATAAGGTAAAAGGTGTTAATCGTGTAGTGTACGACATCAGCTCCAAACCCCCTGCGACTATTGAGTGGGAGTGATACTTGTTTTTTGAATATATTTTGTATCCTTGTACAGTTTTGTTGACTTGTACAATATTTATCGCAATTACGTGAATTCAAAGATGTTCAAATAATTAAAATTGTAGCAGGTGTGCGCCGTTGCAGGAAATCTACACTTTTGGAACAGCTCAAAAACGAATTGCTGTCGGAGGAGAGCATTCCAGTTTCCAATATTCAGCACTATAACCCTGAAGAACCGGGAAATACGAGGTTTGAACATTGGCGCGATTTTTATTTTTACATTTTATTCTTCCTGTTTTTAAATATATCGAACTAATTATCAGAGTTTCTAAAAATAAAACCTCGAAAATCTTGCAAAATTTAGACAAATGGAATATGCTCGACGTGTTTTTAGTGGCCCTGCTGATCCTGAATTTCAAATTGCACCAAGCGGGTTAATTCATCCAACGTAACCCAGCTAACATCGCCGTCGGGGGAGCACATCCGTGCCTTATCCACATCTTTGAAAAACATGTCTTGTATATACAGGTTCAACAAAGTTATAGCCCTGTCCCCCTCTACTTGTTGAATATCAACAGACACTTTTCCTTTCGATAATTCGCGCATAAAAAGTACGTGATATAACAGTTGCTGTTCATATTCTTCTTTCGAAAGCGTTTCAAAACTCTTCTTGCTCATAAAATACGTATGTGTCAAGCGGAAAAGCATTGCCCTTTTGTTTATCGAACTTAACTTATAAGCATCCCAATAATATTTTTGGGCATTCTTCATATCATTTTTTCTTGCATAAGTATTGGCGCGCATCAAACTGAGATTGTATTTTTCTACCTCAGAGGGATACATCAATTTTTCAGCCTTGTCGAAAAACTGCAAGGCTTTTGTACTTTCATACGTTTCACTAAAGCAAGCGCCTAATGATATGATGGTTTCTACCTCAGTTGTGTCTAATTGGTATAATATATTGAAATAGGGGATTGCATCGAAATAAGCTTTTTGTCGATATTTAGCCAAGCCTGCATAACGCAGGTTAAAGTCCGAGGAATCGCCTGTGGCAAGTAAACGGCAGAACATACTATCGGCGGCAGGGAATTTGCCCTCCAAGAAATAAATTACCCCTTTGGACTGCTCCAAGTCGGGATGAGCGGGATTATAAAGTAGCGCAGTATCGCAGACCTCCATAGCCATAGATAACATAATAGGAGGCTCCGGCTGTTCTTTATGTATGCGGAGGAGCGTGTTGATTAAGGTTATGGTTAAACTCACATTTTCTTTGTTCAAATCCACCGCAGCGCTGTAGTAATTCAGCGCAACGGGAAAATAACCTATATTGCTAAGACAGTCGCCCGCTCCCTGCAAAAAACTGATGTTGGTAGAATCGCGCTCAAGCAGCCATTGATAATAGTCGAGCGACTGGTAGTAATCTTTGAGTTGAAAATATAATTTAGCCAATTGCAGTCCGGCATAATAATTTGTACTGTCTAAATCGAGCGATTTGGCGTAAAGGCTTTCGGCTTCTTTGACACGGCCTAAGAATAGCGCCGTGCGGGCAGTAGCATTGAGCGCTTCAGTGTTTAAACTGTCGCTCGCCAGCCATTCCTTGTAGTGGTGATAAGCTTTGCGGTATTGTTGCAATTGTTCGCAGGCAGCGCCCTTGATGTAAGCGCTGTCTGTTGGGTTTTGTCCGAATGCGGATATATTCCATCCGAAGAAAAGCAATGAAATGATGATAATTGTCTTTTTCATGATAACAAAGATAATCATTATTTCGATAGATTTTACTAACTTTGCATCCTTATGATGTCACAAGGCGATATATTACATAATCTCACCAATGCCTCGGAGTATAAGCACGGCTTCACTACTTCAGTTATTCAGGAATTTATCCC
>JAIRUB010000070.1 GCA_031254635.1 Prevotellaceae bacterium
ACTGAAAGCAAATAACGTGATCTGCCTCTGCGTTTCTTGTTCGCTCTATATATCTGACGTATTGACTGTTTTTCGCCGTTATACAAATAACGATAGTTCTCATGGTTCTTGATCCTTGCCACAGTATCGTAACCCAGGTTCTTGACTGAAAGTATAAAGGATGGTGATGCAAACCAACTGTCATAAAGCACGTATTTTGCCTGAGCAGGTGTTCCTTTTGCATCCTTCAACATTTGAAGTGCAAGTGCTGGTTTTTCCATTCTGGCTTCTAGCCTGCGTTTAGTGGCAATTGTGCGCTTATCTTCCTCAATATGCGAACCTTCAAGGAGATTCTTGTCATTACCGGAAGCTATAAGCCGGAAATCAACAGGCATAAAGGTTTGTCCATCAGACCAGCCCAGGTTTAACATAGTGAAACCTTTGTAGTATTTTTTCTCGGAATGGTCATAACACCGGGAGAGCATCTCGACTTTCTTGCTTCTATTTCGCCAATAGGGCGAATCATCAAGGATTAGAGCAGTCTTACGACTTTCTGAGGTCAGTTTGTTTATCTCTGGTATGACTGCTATTGATAGTCTGCGAATAAATACTTCCCAGTTTATGCTTGCAATGAGAAGAAAACGATATATTGTGTTCTTGCTGAAAGAAAGCTCATCGCAGCCTATAGTCATCGTCTCAAAAAGATTCTTGCGAGTGAATACCAGTTCAAATAAAAATACAAATATCAAACTCACGGATATCCCTTTTCCTTTGGATGCGCCAACACTTCGCAATAAACTGTTGATACCGAAACGCTTTATAAAAATACGGACCCTTTTGTTATTCGCATTGTCAATTCTTTGTTCTTCTGATATAGTAGTCATAGCAGATTTTCACCCCTTTGGTTGGTTTTTCGCTAAAACTATTATACCATATGGGCTGGAAATCTGCTAGTTTTATCAGCTTTTATCGACTTTTTATCGTTCTTTACACCTGATTTTTGTGTGGGAAAGTTGAGTATTTACTTTAAGTTTCTCGATATAATCCGGCGGCAGGTTGTTGAGCAAGCTCATGCCGTCGGCTGTTTTGATTTTGTCGATAAGGAGTATTAGCGATAACGCATCGCCAAACCTGGTGAGATCATGTTCGTTATATTTGTTCAGGTCAACTAGCTCATACTCAAATTTGGGAATATATTTCTGAAAAATATCATTTAGCTCTGTCTTATTGGCGAAGTTTGTTTCGGCTGTCCATTCATCAGTGCCGTCATAGAAAATGATGGGCAGCACGGGAGGGTACTTGAAATCTTTGGCAGAGCTGGCTTGACTGCTTTTTTTGTTGGCTTCTTTCTCATATTCTGTTTCGATATCTGCCGGAGTTATGTTGTTTAGAATATCAAGTTTAATAAAGTTCTTTAAAAAGTCGATGAACAGCTCCGGTTCGTTGAATATTACCTTAAAGCTGTTATCTTTTGCTTTATGGATCGTCATCACATACACCTGCCCGGCCAGTAAACTACAATCTTATTTTATCATGCAGGCGAGGTTTTTTCAATGCGTTTTGTGCATATGTGATTGGTTGTTGAATGTTGACATAAGGCGCGGCACGGTTTACAATAGGCGCATAGAGGTGATGGACTATGGCAAGGATCAGTATACGCATGGATGATGAATTAAGGAAAGAAGCTGACGCCATTCTTGATGAACTTGGATTAAATATGTCCTTGGTGGTCAATATTTTTGTGAAGCAACTCGTCAGGCAGGGCGGCCTGCCTTTTACTCCTACACTGGAAACACGCCGGGCAAGAGAAAGCAAGCGGCGGGAGAGGCTTGATTCCCTATTGAATTTTGCTTCGCAGAATAAAAGGATCGAGAACGGTTTCAAGTTCGAGAGAGATGAATATTATGACAGATAGTAGGATATTTATCGACAGTAATCTATGGGTATACCTTTTCACTGACGATGACGATACGAAAAGCAAGGCTGCGAAAGAATTTATCGTAAAAAGCGCGGAAAGCAGCCGGTTAGTAATATCATACCAAGTAGTAAATGAAGTATGTAATGTGCTCAAAAAGAAAAAATATACCGAACCTGAAATTCGATGTGTGGCGGACGATTTGATGGGTCTTTGCGAGGTTTGCGGTTATTCCGGAGAAATAATTTATCAGGCTTCGGAATTAAGGGGGAAACACTCTATCTCATTTTGGGATAGCCATATCATTGCCTCCGCGTTAGTGTCCCAATGCGATATTCTGGCTAGCGAGGATATGCAGGATGAGCTGAGAATTGACGGTATGAGTATAAAAAATGTATTAGCCGCTTCACTCTGATGCAAAACCGGCATGGAATTTTAGCCATACTCTACTACCACCCCAGCCGCAGTTACACTTCTAAGGCATGAGAAAACTTCTATTATGGAGGCAGGTCATTTTGTGGAAAATATGACTATAGCTATTATTTCAGTTTTTATTATTGGTGTTGTCTTAATCTCTTTTGCATCAAGCAGAAAAGCCAGAAGAAAACTAATATCGCTATTGATATCATCATATGGCGCAATACCTGCCGAAAAAGAATACGACTTAGGAAGCATCGGCATGTATTCATATTATAAGGGAGCAGATGCACCTGATGGCTTACGGGTTGATGATATTACCTGGAGCGATTTAGATCTGGATAAGGTTTTCAGACGAATCAATGTTTGCTTAACCTCTGTCGGTGAGGAATATCTTTACAACTGCTTACACGAACCGCGGTTTGAATCCGACTGTTTTTTAGAAAGAGAAAAAGCCATTGCGTTTTTTACTGAACATAATGAAAAGCGTCTGGCAGTGCAGATAGATTTAACAAAATTGGGGAAAACTGACTACAATGGCCTTGCTTCGTTAATTTTCGATACAGACACAAAAATGCTTAAATATCCATATATAATCAACGTGCTGTCATTACTTCCGCTGTTTTGTGCTTTGATATTAATATTCAATGTTTCTACAGGTGTTGCTTGTATTTTTCTATCATTCATAATCAATTTAATTGTTTATTCCATAACCAAAAAGAAAGTGAACATTGAGATTCCGGCAATCAGCTATTTTGCATCCATGCTGAATTGTTGCAGCAAATTGTGCAAGATAAAAAATATAGATTCGTTGTCACTAATAGCTGATATAAAGAAATATTACAACATTTTTAAGCCATTAGAAGGGAAACTCCCAGGCGCAATGACTGGATCAGGGAATGACCTTGCCGTAATTTTTGAATATATTAATATCTTGTTCTTGTACGACATACGAAGATACAATAAGGTAATAAAAAATATTATCCAGTACAATAATGATTTTCATGCCCTCTATCGTGCTATCGGCGAGATAGACCTTGCATTATGCGTATCGTCGTTTAGAAAAAGCCTGCCTGTTTTTTCTTTGCCGGAATTTCACGAACAATATACAATTGAGTTTGATGAAGTTTACCATCCCCTAATTCAATCACCGGTAACAAATACCGGGATTATTAAAAACGACAGCCTAATAACCGGCTAAAACGCTTCCGGGAAATCAACATTTATAAAAGCTCTGGCGGTTATCGGGATTTTGGCGCAAACGATTTTTACATGCCCCGCAAAAA
>JAIRUB010000078.1 GCA_031254635.1 Prevotellaceae bacterium
CGAGAGTACCGGCGTGGCCTACCTTGATTTTCTTTTGACCTGTTTTCTTTTGGAGCAGGAACTTCACCTTGCGTACCACATCCGCCGAGGTCCAACGATAGGGTTTATCAATGGGAATAACAACTCCTCCTTCTATGTTAATGGTTAGCATATTAAGGCTTTGAACCTTGAACTTTAAATTTTAAACTTATTGCGATTAGAGAAATCAACCCGAAGAAAATCATCATCACCGCTTGCGATTCGTGGGAAATAATAGCAAAGGCGTCGGCCGTACCGGCAGGGAGGAGGTATATTGCCACCAAAGCTGTAGAAACTATAAAGTGGAAAGCTCCCAGTCCGCCTTGTACAGGCACTACCCAGCCAAGCGCCCCTACCACCATAAGGAACAAGGCGTCGGCCATGAGAAGGCCGTTAGTATCAGGCATGGCTTTCATAATAGTAAACGACTGCATGAGATACAAGAACCATATCAATAAGGTGTAAGCAAAGAATTGGTTCTTTTTCTTCAAGCGGAAACCTGCTTTCAGCCCTTTGCCCAAGCCCAAAAATAGTTTGACAATCTTTTGTATCCAGCCGATTTTTAGTATTTTTTTACGAAAGACAATGATTAATACCACTCCCGCAACACCAATCATTACAGCCATTAGCCATTGTCCGACATTACTTCCGGCACTGCTCGCCAAAGGCTGCCATATTCTATCATAGATAAAAACACCGAAAGTTTCCAACCTCAGAAAAATAACCAACACTACAAAAGCAAGTATGCAAAGTAGGTCGAAACCCCGCTCCAACACTACTGTTCCCAATAAAGAGTCGAAAGGTATTTTTTCGGTTTTACGCAAAGCGCCGCAACGCACTATCTCGCCCAGGCGCGGAAGAGCAAAATTAGCAAGGTAAGTCAACATCACTGCATCATAAGTATTTTTTAAGGATGGACGGTAGTTTAGCGGTTCGATGATGATGCGCCAACGTTGCGCACGCACCAAAATAGCCAGCCATCCGGCCAACATCGACAAACCTACCCACCAATAGTTGGCCTGCCCCAATGCTTGTATTACTTTCGGCCAATCCACGCTGCGCACAAAGGCCCATACCAAATACACGGTAAGCGCCGAAAAAAAGGTATATTTCAATAATTCAAATGTGATTTTTTTCTTACTCCGGGGTGTTGTTGCTGTGTCCATCTTAAGCTATTAATTTGTTGGTGGTCGTGTCGGGAAATGTCACGGCCGGAGTGAATGTTCTGGCTTCTTCAGGTGTCATAAGACCATAAGCCATAACAATAATGATGTGCCCCACCTCTACCTTGTGAGCAGCAGCGCCATTAATACCTATTTTTCCGCTCCCACGCTCGCCTTTGATTACGTAAGTGTCGAAGCGCTCGCCATTATTGATGTTGGAAACGGTCACTCTTTCGTGTTCTAACAAATTGGCTGCATCCATTAGGTCCTCGTCAATAGTGATGCTTCCGATGTAGTGTAAGTTGGCCTCTGTAATGGTTACACGATGAATTTTGGATTTGAGTATTTCTATTTGCATAATATAAATTTTCTCGAATTATTTTAATTTGATATTATCAATCAAACGGATAGGGTGGGCATAAACGGCAATACAAAGTTGTATGCTGTCGGCCTCATTCCATTCGGTAATTGGTTGCAGGCTGTGTGCATCAACAATTTCTGCATATTCGGTTTCTAACACAGGGTTGGCATCAATGGTGGTTTGTACCCATTTTTTTAATGCAGGAACAGTTGTGCTATTCACCTTACCGAAAGCTTCTTGCAGCGTTTTGTATATAAGCGGGGCATGGGCGCGTTGTGTTGCGGAAAGCAGCAAATTTCGGGAACTCATAGCCAAACCATCAGGCTCACGAACAGTGGGGCAAGCCACTATGTGCAAGGGCAACTGCTCTTGTGCTGTCAAAGCTTTGATGATAGCCAACTGCTGAAAATCTTTTTCGCCGAAAAAGGCAAGTTGCGGCTGCACTAATCTGAACAGGCGTTTAACCACCTGCGCTACGCCATTGAAGTGCCCGGGCCGATAAAAGCCCTCCATCACCTTGTCCATAGCACCGAAATCAAATATTCGGGTATCAGGTTCCGGATAAATTTCTTTTTCTGTAGGTGTGAAAATAATATCTGCGCCTGCCAATTTTAATTTTTTAATATCAGCTTCCGGCTCGCGCGGATAATTTTTCAAATCCTCGGGATTATTAAACTGAGTAGGATTGACAAAGATACTCACCACTACAACATCGCTACCGGCTTTGGCTTGCCGCACCAAAGAGAGATGCCCCTCGTGCAAGGCACCCATGGTAGGCACAAAGCCGATGGTTTTCCTCTCGCGAAATGAGGCCAATTCTTGCACTAAGTTTGTAGCTGATGTGATAACCATTCTATCTTTTAATCCTTAAAAAGTACAAATTTACTAAATTTTTTAGAAGTACAATTAATCATTATTGTTTCACACAATAGATAGGCGTAATCCCAGCGCTTCTGTTATACTAATGAAAGTGGATAACTGCATATCTGTTTCCCCTTTTTCCAAAAGAGCGATGTACTCCCGTTTCTTTCCAATTTTTTTCGCCAATTCTTGTTGTGTTACCCTTTCTTTTTTACGGACTTCTTTTAACAGTTCTGCATAGTACCATGCCTTAGCTTTAGCCTCAAAATCTGTACGTTTTACGGAGCCGATTTCCCCATAGTATTTGTCAAACACTTTGTCGGAGTCTTTAAGCCTTAACAATTTTTGCTCATCTAAATTCATCTTCATAATCCTTATTTTTTTAGTCTTTTACCAATGTCTGAATAATCTTTATAGCCTTTTCTATCTCCCTCTTATACTGTTTTGTGTCTTTTTTTAGAAATGAGTTTAATAAAACAATTCGTTTTGCTTGCATGAAGTTAGCATTATCCACCGCTATCAATATTGTCCTGTGTTCATTTGCCTCCAATGAAATTCGCAACTCATATAATTCCGTATTGATAAATTTTTTAACAAATTTTTCATTTACAATATATTACGTTTTGATAATTTCTATTATGTAAGCATATTTATCTCGTGTTTTCTCATCTAAATTTTCAAAATATGTCACAAATTTATCCAAAAAAAGGACTTCTCGGATAATATTACTTTTTATTTCCATAGGAGTACGTAATATTACGTATTATAAATTATACGACAAAGGTAATAAATTTATTACAAAATACAATTTTTTGCAATTATTTTTATTATTGTTTCAATCTGTATCCTAACAATTAATTCATTAGCATATTATCACATTAGCTCACTTTACCCCCGTAGAGCCAAAGCCGCCGGCTCCTCTTACGCTGTCCGACAGCTCATTAACCTCCGTCCACTCCACACGAGCGTGCTGGGCGACCACCATCTGTGCAATGCGCTCACCGGGCTGTAATACAAATTCTTGCGATGAAAGATTGACCAAAATCACCTTGATTTCGCCGCGGTAATCGGCATCAATAGTCCCCGGCGAATTTACTATGGAAATACCATACTTAGCAGCTAAGCCGCTACGTGGACGAATCTGAGCCTCATAACCTTGCGGCAATTCAATAAAAAGTCCCGTAGGCACTAAGGAGCGCTCAAGGGGTTTTAACACCACAAGCTCTGAAATATTAGCCCGCAAATCCATGCCCGCCGAGCAAAGGGTTGCATAGGAAGGAAGCTCGAAAGGCGATTGATTGATAATATTTACTTGCATAATTTCTTTATATCCAATTTAATTTTTTCCATTTTTAACCAAATAAATACATAGCCGGCGAGTAACAGTGCGTGTACGCTCCATTTTAACCAGAGTGGAGTTATATTCATCCATTTACTGCATAAAAATAACAAGAAACCCACGCTCACATAAGTCCATATCTTTGGCCAATTATAAGGAATGGGATAATATTTTGCTCCTAACCAGGCGCTCAGTATTACCATTACCAAATAGCTGAAGAAATGCCCCCAAGCGGCAGCCATATAACCATATTGCGGCATAAAAATTACATTGACTATCAAAGTAACCACCAAACCAACAGAAGTAATGTAAATGGCAAACTGCGTTTTTCCCGAAAGTTTATACCACATCGAAAGGTTAAAGGCAATCCCCAACAAAAGATAAGCGCCGAGCATAATCGGAACCACGCTTAATCCCGAACGGAAATCCTTTCCTATCAACAGGCCGATAGCGTCCATATAAAACATTACAAAAAGAAAGATGAACACACAGAAAGCCGTAAAATGATTCATCACTACGGCATAGCTGATGGGCGAGCGTTTATTTTTTTCGCCGGCAAAGAAGAATGGTTCGGCTGCATACCTAAACATTTGCACAAAGAGCAACATAATTACTGCCAACTTCACACCTGCTTGGAAAACGCCCAACTGTTCCTGCCAAACTACTCCTTCCGGCGAGAAGTAACGGAACAATATACGGTCAATAAAATCATTGGCTACGCCCGGCAATCCCGCAATCATCAAGGGCAGCGAGTATAGCATCATCTTGCGCCACAGTTCGCCGCTGAATTTGAATTTAACTTTCAGAATATCGGGAATAAATAAGAACAAACACACCACGCAGCTCATAAAGATGGCACAGAGGATATAACTGAAATCGGGCGTTGCCGACACAAAATTCAAGAACCACGAATCAGGATTGGCGACAAAGTAAGCGGGTGCAAAGAAAAAGAGCAGGAGGTTAAAGCCTAATTCCGTGCCGATTTTCACCGACTTCAATATGGCAAATTTAAAGGCCTGGTATTCAAAGCGCAGGCGGGCAAACAAGATGGAAATAAAACTATCGATGGCCAAAATTCCACCGAGATAAATCACACAAATACGATAGCTTTTATAACCTAACCAGGAAGCGATGTCGCCCGACCACAATAGCATACAAAAGAAGAAAAGAGAGGTGAGCAACAACATGCTGGTAAGCGCTGTTGAGAACACTTCGCGCGGCCGGTCGCTTTGGTTGGCAAAACGCAGGCAACCGGTTTCCATTCCCATTGTCAGCACCACTTGTAAAATAGCTATATAGGTAAGAAATTCTGTTGCTATGCCATAATCGGCTGTGGTCAGCATACGGGTGTAGATAGGCACAAAAACAAAATTCAGTACACGGGCTAAGATAGTGCTTAACCCGTAAATGGCCGTTTCACCGGCTAATTTTTTCAAATGACTGGCCATTAGTAGAACTGTTTGAATTTAACAGACAAAAAACAATGGCAAGTTATATAAAATATTTTAGATGGCAAAAGAAGAGCGAAAACATTCATTGAAAAATTTTGCAAATCCAAAAAAATAACACTTATATTTGCCTTGTAATTGAATACTTGATGTACTTTCCATTTGTTAGACAAATTATTTTTTGAGTTTTTTGCTGATTCTTCGCTTTACTTCATCAGACATATGCTTCCCATACATCGGGTTATTTATACCCTGTTGTCTAATTGACATCAATAGTATGAACTTTATAGAAAGTAAATAGTAAAGAATATGGTCTAATAGTCAAAAGTGTTGATGAAAAGGCATCATTTTTCACTAATAGTCAAAAGTGTTGATTTTTCAGGCGGGATTAATCCCGCCTGAAAAATTTAAAAGTTGCTTTGAAGTACTCATCTATAAATTTTTTTCGTCGTTCTTTTGAAAGCCCCGGATGATTCCGCAGTTTAGTTTTTAAATCGGTAAACATACCCTCCAACGAGTTGTTGGTGTTGGGAATATTTATCTCTATATGGTCATACCATGTCCACAGATAAGGCATATTGCGTTTGAGGCTTAGAGAGGCGCTTCTAAGCCGTTTATGGACATAGTAACTCTTGCCTGTTCGTTTGTCATGTGTCCGTTCCTTCAAAAAGGCATTCCATCGCTCACACCACCCTGTAAAGGCTCCAACAAAACTCTCTTTATCAGTTTTGACAAGCAAGTTGGCTAACGCCAATAATTCAATGGATGCCGGCAGTTCCGGCTTGCGTGTCAGATATCGTTGTACAATCCGCAATTGATGATACTGACACATCTGAACTCTGTAGCGAGATAACAATGGAAACATTCCCCGCAAACCATCACACACAACGCCTTCTATTTTGAAGTTGTGGCTCTCAAGCCACTCAACCCCTTCCTGATAATCGGCAATAGTCTCATACCGGATAAATTTTCGCCAAAGAACACGCTTGGTGTACCAATCTTTAAACACCACAACTCCAAAATTACGCCCCCAGTAGGTAGCATCAACCAAGATTATAACTCTTTTTGATGAGGAAATAATTCGTGGAACACGGATGCTGTCAAGCTTACGATGCACTGTACGCTGACTTAGACCATATCGCTCACTAAGTTGAAAAACAGTTTGCTTACCAAAAACGTAGTCGCGCCATAAAGCCTCTGTATCAGCAACTTTGCGAGCAATAAAACTCTTGCCACATGATTTGCATAAATATCTTTGAATGTGGACTTTACGACCATTTTTTACAATGGACGTAGAGCTGCAATAAAAGCATTTTTTTAGTCATATATTTTAAAAGACGGTAAATATATGAAATATAAATGTTTAAACAAGGTTTTATCAACACTTTTGGCAATTAAGCCGAAAATCTAATAAATAAAAGTATTCACAAAATTTATCCACGCTGTACGAATTATATTGAACGTATGAATCTCACACTCCGCACGCACATAAAACGCCTAAGCCGCAAAAGCATTTGCTTCACTAAAAGTGCCATGATGTTGAAGAACTGTGTGCAGTTATATTGTTGTGCAGTTTGAATTTCAAAAGATTTTAACTACGACAATATTAACACCAAAATACCAACAACAGCGCAATAGGCGGCAAAGTATATCAATTTACCTTTTTTTACCAGCGTAATCATCCATTTGCAGGCTAAGGCGCCGGAAACAAAGGCGGCTAAAAAGCCCACTACTAATGAAAATGCCGGTAATGTGGCTGTGCCAAAATCGCCTTTCATCAGGCTGAGTAAATTTTCTCCCAATATAGGAATAAGCACCATCAAAAAAGAAAATTTAGCAATGATTTCTTTTTTATTTCCCAAAAGTAAACCGGTGGCAATGGTTGCACCGGAGCGCGACAGACCGGGAATTACCGCAACAGCCTGCATTATGCCAATGAGAAAAGCGTCTTTAAAAGAAATCTTTTCTTTACTGCGCACTTTGATAAAAGAAGTAAGCGCCAACAAACCCGCCGTCAACAAAAGTGCAACGCCAACGATATACAAACCGCCACCGAACAGGGCTTCCACCTTGTGTTTGAAGAACAGTCCCACAATGGCAACAGGAATTATGGATACAAATATTTTGGCGATATACTGCGTTTCCTCGTTCCATTTAAAAATAAACAGACCTTTAAACAATCGGCTCACTTCGCTCCAGAGTACTACTATCGTGCTGCACACTGTGCCGGCGTGAACAGCAATAGCAAAGGTAAGATTATCGGCGCTCGTATTGTCAAACAATTCATTGGCAATGGCGATATGACCGCTGCTGCTTATCGGAAGAAACTCCGTTAATCCTTGCACTATGCCCAACACAAGGGCTTGAAACCAATCCATA
>JAIRUB010000112.1 GCA_031254635.1 Prevotellaceae bacterium
GAGCCGCGTGTCTAGAACAGCGGATGTTGTAATATGAGATACTTATTGGATACGAATATCTGTATTTATTTTTTGAGACAGAACGCCAAAATAGTTTATAAGATGGCATCTCTTTCCGCTAACGATTTAGCTATATCATGCTTCAACTTGACGGAGCTTTTATATGGTGCATACAATTCCGAATACATCGACAAAAACTTAGAACGCGTTCGTTGTTTCGAAAACACAATCGAAGTTGTACAGTTCGACAGAAAAGCTGTTGAGATTTATGCCGTAATCAAGTCAAGCTTAAAAAAGCAAGGGAAGCTAATAGATGATTTTGATATTCTTATTGCCGCAGTTGCTTTGAGCAATGAATTGATTTTGGTAACGAATAATGTAAAGCATTTTGAGCGCATTCCTAATCTAAAAACTGAAAATTGGCTGTGATATTGTTTACCCTGTGCAAAAAACTGACACCTTTATCAATTGGAATTAACAAAAGCGTCCTAATATTAGCACAAGAGTGTCCTAATAATAGAGCACTCTTGTCGATTGACACTAGTAAAACAACAAATTTTGAACACCCTGCGCCAGTAGGAATGGCATCTGTAGGTGGCGGGGGCTTGTTTTTGGAGTGGGTTTTGTTCGTCCGTGGGTTTTGTTCGTCCGTTACTTTTTGGGTATAACGCCCAACACATCTCTGCCCAATTAAAGTGCATCATCAACAAGCTCAGCTTGCCCTTCGCGAAACTCATTGAAGCCGCAATACCGTTTTGTGATATGGTATCTGAACACCAATAATCACCTTATCACGGCATGCTTTACTGATTTAGAGTTCCCTCTATCTTTTGCCGAACAATTCCGATATCAATTCCAGGTGGAGTCGGCTTGAACTTACCGTTTTTTTGTAGATCATAGTTCATTATTTGGAACTCTCGCAGAGCTCCAATATCAATCTCTCCGATTAGCAACGACTGATTTAAGCCGCCTTTAACGGTTATCAGATTACGTTCCTCGCTTTTTGTTGGCTGCGTGATTCGACTGTCACCATACTGCGATGTGTTTACTTGTACAAAATAGCAATGCAAATCGCGAGCAAGTGATTCAACGATATTACCAAAGTAATTCACATCACTATTAAACTCAACTGCCACGACCATATCTGCCCAGGACATGAATTCTGCACGATCACTTATTGAAGCCAGTTCATAGCAGCAGTATACGGGGAAATAGCAGTCATGCCAGCGATAAAGTGACCGGGTGCCATTTTTCTCTTCAACAGCGGTATATCCATATCCCTCAATAATCCGCTTTTCTTCCGGTGAATAGTGTTTTTTTAGTTGAAAAAAAACGGCGGCGGTTGGAATTGTCTTGAAATATTTAAATGGTAATATAACAGCAGTGAAGTTGTATGCATTCTTACCCCTTAACACGTGTTCTACGCCCGTTATGATGGCTAAACCCTCACGCCCCGCCTTTGATGCTAATTGCGGTAACCACTCAAAAGGCACATAGTTTTCAGGTAAAACAAGCATGTCCGCTTTTTCTGTGATTGCGTTATTTACCATTTTAGCCAAGGCGCGATATCGGCTATATAGCCGGTTTGGTTTTCGCCCTTTGAGAACAGAATCGATATTTGATACATTGCCGACATTAACATTCGCGATTGCGATTCGCAATTTATTGTTTATTTTATTGTCAATAACGATAATGGATTTGCCATTTTTGTTATCAATTTTTAATGTGTCTTCTTTAAGTCCACGATGGATCTCATCTACATATTCTTTATTTTTATATGCTATCTCCTGATTTTCACTTTGCTTGGGGCAGATGGAAGAGAGCAACATGGCAATAGAAATGTCCTGTGCTTGCCTAAAATATGGTAGCAACTCGTAGTGTTCCTCACTACTAATACGATTATCGCAAATGTATTTAAATGCGTCAACAAAATCGGTAAAATTGATAGTTGTGTCGCCATAGTCGTTAGAAGGGTACTTAATAATTTCACTAGGAACTGCAATTACATATTTATTGCTCATTTTAGTGCGAATATAGGCTTGCCTAAGTAATAATCGCTCCTCTACAGTTTTTATCATATCCTTTATTATATCCCCCCACAATAATGAAAGGACGCGATTAAGAGTAGCTTCAAAATGCAGTTTTAGGCTTTGTATAGTATCAAACGGCGGTATTTCAATACAGTCATTGTCTCCGCTTTCTAAGCAAAATCGCTCGATACCTCAAACTCTACAATTTTGTCACGTAACGGGAGGGTAGTTTTATCAAAAAAAACATGCGCCTTTAGCTTTCTAAAGGCAATTCTGACAAGGTCGATTGTCTGCATTATACACTCCCATCTTAAATTTAATGTTTTAGCAACATCTCCATGCTCAGCATACAACATTTTCATCCAATTTTCAAGTAGAAATCACCAATTTTCCAAACCTTATTCTCTTATTCCTTTATTGCTACACCTTTTTCCACCTCTCCTCTCCCTTCTAGCTCCCCACCCAACCTTCCATCCAACTTCCCCTCTATCTTTCCCGCACTCACCCTCACTCACCCTTCCCCCAACTCCCCCAACTCCCTTCCACCACCCCCGCTAAAGATACTTTCATTTTATGCCGATATATGTTATACTGGATGCATAAACAAAAAGGGGGCGAATGAATGGATTATCTGGCCATTAAGGAGGCGGCGGATAAGTATGCGCCGCA
>JAIRUB010000198.1 GCA_031254635.1 Prevotellaceae bacterium
CTTTTGCCCCCGTGATATAAGCGGCTAAGGTCATCCCCCAAATCACTTTTTCTGAAGCTTTTTCCAAAATTTCTTTGTCTTTGAATGTGCCGGGTTCGCCTTCGTCTGCATTACAAACAATATATTTAACGGGATTAGTCTCTTCTTTAACCATCCTCCATTTAATCCCCGTTGGAAATCCGGCACCTCCCCGTCCTTTTAATCCTGAATCAATGAGTTCAGCAATAAATTCGTCCTTCCCCATTTTCATGATTTTGCGCATCAGTGCATCATAATCGATATCTTCTTTAAAGATAAGATCTGTTCTTTTTAACTGTGTAGCCATACTTCTTTGTGTTTAATAATTCATATTTACTGCTTCATATAACTGACAAGGATATTTTTCACTTTTTCCGGTGTCAGTTCGGTGTAAGGCTCATCATTGATAAGCATTGCGGGCCCTTGATGGCAAGCACCGACACAATTGGTATAATGCAACGAAAATTTTCCGTCATTGGTGGTTTCCCCCGGCTTTATACCGAGCAATTCCGTTATAGCCTCCACAATGTCCTCTTTGCGCTTCATATCGCAAATGATTGTTTTGCACACTCTAATCACGTATTTACCCTGCACATTTGTGTCGATGAAAGAGTAAAACGACGCCGTACCGTAAACATCTGCCGCGGAGATATTCAACTCCTTTGCAATGTTTACCATCGATTCTTCGCTAACATAGTAGAATTGGTCCACAACTTCATGCAGTATGGGCAACAAGCTCTCCCGTTTCCGACCATATTTATTAGCAAGCTGGCTAATAAATTCTTCATTGTTTAATATCATATTTGATCTGGTTTAAGTAAAAAAATTATTTAATTATATTCGATTACATATATTTGATTGTTACCACTTTCATAAATTTTCCCGATAAAACATGGGTGTACAAAATAAATCGTATTTGTTTACAAACAAAAAATCAAAAAAAGAACTTTTTCTATGGACAAAAGTAGTAAAAATTTAGGAACTGACCAAACATTAGGCGCACTTTTTTCGTTACGTAGATTCAACATCTGAATGCAACTTTAGATTGTAAAGATAACTCATAACCCATAATTCATAAATCGCTTTACATTTTGCCATTCCACTATTTTTCCTTACATTTGCACCATATTTGCTATGGTAAATGTCGAAATTGACTGCTTTCATACAGAATAGTTTTTTGTGGTTAAGGCGGCTGCCTCAACGGCAATTGATTATCGTTTTAGCCTTTGTAGTAGGCTTGCTTGGCGGCTTGGCGGTAGTATTGCTTAAACATGCCATCCATTTGGTACAGTGGATGCTTACCGGGTGGTTTTATACCACAGCCGATAGCCTGTTTTTCCTGCTCTATCCGGGCATAGGGATGTTAATAGCCTTATTGTATGTAAAATATATTGTAAAAGATGACATTGGCCACGGTGTAACGAAAGTATTACACGCCATCAGTCGTAAAGATTCGAAGATTAAGCGGCATAATTGTTATTCCTCAATAGCGGCTAGTTCGGTAACTATAGGGATGGGTGGCTCGGTGGGAGCCGAGGCGCCTATTGTTTACACGGGAGCAGCCTTAGGTTCTACCTTGGCGCAGTTCTTCAAGCTCGATTACCGGAGTATTACTTTGATGCTGGGCTGTGGGGCTGCCGGTGCGGTGGCAGGTATCTTTAAAGCGCCGCTGGCAGGAATAATCTTTACCCTCGAAATCCTGATGCTCGACCTTTCCTTAGCCTCTATTCTTCCTTTGTTGGTATCCTCGGTTACAGCCACTGCCGTTTCTTATCTTATGTTGGGGAATACAGTATCATTCAGTACAGCCATTGAACCTTTTGTTTTCGGGGACTTGCCGTACTATTTGGTGCTGGCAGTCTTTTGCGGTTTTGGCGCCTTGTATTTTACAAGGGCTACCTTGTCCATAGAGCAACGTTTGAAACGTATAATCAATCCGTTTCGGCGCTGGATGTTTTGTGCCCTTGGTTTGGGGCTGTTAATTTTTCTCTTTCCCCCGCTTTATGGCGAAGGCTATGACTATTTGTCGGCCTTGTTGAACGGTAATAGTGCGGCAGCAGCAGGAAGTGCATTGTACGGCGATTTTTCCGAAAATGTGTGGTTTATCTTGTTGTTTTTTTTAGCCGTCTTCTTCTTTAAAGTCTTGTCCATGTCCTTTACCAATGCCGGTGGGGGAGTGGGCGGAACCTTTGGGCCTACCTTGTTTATGGGAGGAATTGCCGGTTTTGTGGTAGCACGGCTGCTAAACTTGTCGGGCCTCTGTACGGTTCCTGAAGCGAATTTTGCTATGGTAGGTATGGCCGGAATGATGTCGGCAGTAATGGTGGCTCCGCTAACGGCCATCTTCCTCATTGCCGAAATTACAGGCGGCTATGCGCTACTGATGCCGCTGATGTTAGTATCGGCTGTTTCTTTCCTTACTATTCGCGGCTTCGAGAAACATTCTATATATACCAAACGTTTAGCCCTGAGCGGCGACTTGATTACCCACAACAAGGACAAAGCAGTGTTAACCCTTTTGCAATTGGATACCTTGATTGAAAAAGATTTTATTTCCATATCGCCCGATGCATCTTTAGGTGAGTTGGTGAAAATAATATCTCGTTCGCACCGCAATCTTTTTCCGGTATTGGACAACGAAGGCACCTTGGTGGGTGTAGTTTCGCTCGACGATATCCGCAAGGTAATGTTCGACACGCAACGCTATGATACTACCCCTGTACATAGCCTGATGAAAATGCCCGAAGCCTTTGTCCGCAGCGGCGAAAACATGCAGTCGGTATTGGATAAATTTGAATCCACCCGTGCATGGAATCTCCCTGTTATTGACGAAGCAGGGCTTTATCTTGGCTTTGTTTCCAAATCGAAAATATTTTCTTCCTATCGAAATTTATTACAACAGTTCTCAGATGAATAAACCTTATCTAAGCCTTATCGCACAATCATTACAGGTAAAAGAGTGGCAAGTAGAAAATGCCGTTGCCCTTTTTTCCGAAGGAGCTACTATTCCCTTCATTAGCCGCTACCGGAAAGAAGCTACCGGCAGTATGGATGAGCTGCAGGTTGCAGAAATCAAGCACCGGATAGGCATATATGAGGAATTGGACAGCCGTAAGGCAACAGTGCTAAAATCGATTGAGGAGCAAGGAAAAATGACCGATGAACTGCGCGAGAAAATCGAAATCTGCGTAGTGATGTCGGAACTGGAAGATATCTATTTGCCTTATCGCCCTAAACGCCGCACACGGGCATCTATCGCTAAGGAGAAGGGATTGGAGCCATTAGCCGAATTGATTATGAAGCAGGATAGAACCGATATCTATGCCGCTGCCAAACAATTTCTATCCGACAAGGTAGAAACCGTAGAAGATGCTTTGGCCGGCGCTCGCGATATTATTGCCGAGCAGGTTAATGAAAATGCGGAAGTCAGAGATACTTTGCGCCGCTTGTTCCAACACGATGCGGTGGTATATGCAAAAGTAAGTAAGGGCAAAGAAGAAGAGGGGCAAAAATACAAAGACTATTTTAATTTTAACGAAAGTCTAAAAAAAATTCCTTCTCATCGTTTTCTCGCAGTAATGCGCGGACAGGCAGAAGAATTTTTGTCGGTAAAAGTAGAACCTGAAGAAGAAGCCGCCATTCCTTTAATAGAGCGAAAAATAATACGTTTCGCAAGCGATAAAACACAATCCGTTGAGCACTTGCGTTTGGTCATAGCCGATGCCTACAAACGGTTGTTGTGTCCCTCCTTAGAAACAGAAAGCATTCATTGGAAAAGAGAACAGGCCGACACAGAGGCTATCCGTGTGTTTGCTGAAAATTTACGTCAGTTGCTCTTGGCTTCCCCCTTAGGGCAAAAGAGGGTATTGGCCATTGACCCTGGGTTCCGCACGGGTTGCAAAATAGTGTGCCTCGACGAACAGGGCAAACTCTTGCATAATGAAACCATCTATCCGCATCCTCCGCAAAATGAACGGAGCACTGCCATGCGTAAGGTGTTAACATTAGTGGAAGCGTATAAAACAGAAGCTATAGCCGTTGGCAACGGCACGGCCAGCCGCGAAACCGAAGACTTTATCAAGCGTATTGCCTTTCCACACAGTGTGCAGGTATTCGTAGTGAGCGAAGACGGTGCTTCGATTTATTCCGCTTCGACCATAGCCCGCGAAGAATTTCCGCAATATGATGTTACTGTTCGCGGAGCAATATCTATCGGCCGCCGCCTTATGGACCCCTTGGCAGAGTTGGTAAAGATAGACCCCAAATCAATAGGCGTGGGGCAATACCAGCACGATGTTGACCAGGGACGCCTCAAAGAAAGTTTAGATACGGTGGTGGAAAGTTGTGTGAACAAGGTGGGCGTGAATCTGAATACCGCCAGTAAACATTTGCTGACCTATGTGTCTGGGCTTGGCCCTACGCTGGCACAGAACATTGTTGATTATCGAAAAGAACACGGCGCCTTTACCTCCCGCGCCGAATTGCAAAAGGTAAAACGCTTGGGCGAAAAGGCATTTGAGCAATGTGCCGGTTTCCTGCGCATCCCCGATGCTGAAAATCCTCTTGACAATAGCGCTGTGCATCCCGAACGTTATGGCTTGGTAAAGCAAATGGCAAAGGATATCCAACATCCCTTAGCCGATTTGCTGGCATCCGAAGAAGTGCGTAAAAAGATAAAACTCGAAAGTTATGTATCGGTTCAGGTGGGTATGCCTACCTTGGCGGATATTATGGCTGAATTGGCCAAGCCCGGCCGAGACCCGCGTTCGGTGGCCAAAGTCTTCGAGTTTGCTGCCGATGTGTTTAGCATTGACGACTTGCAGCCCGGAATGGAACTGCCCGGTATTGTTACTAACATTACGGCCTTCGGCGCTTTCGTTGATGTGGGCGTAAAGCAAGACGGATTGGTGCATATTTCACAGATGGCTGACCGCTATATCGGCGACCCTAATGAGGTAGTGAAGTTGCATCAGCACATCCGCGTAAAGGTATTGGAAGTGGACATCCCCCGTAAACGCATACAACTGACGATGAAAGGCCTGATTTGATAGAAATTCAAACATTTTTTTGTTTTATAATAAAACATTTCGTATCTTTGTTTCTGAATAATAAGAAAAATTATGAATATGCAATTATCTCAAAAAGAATTAGGGAAACGAATTGGCGATTACCGAAAGATGAAAGGTTTAACTCAAAGCGATTTAGCAAACAATATCGGTATGTCGCGTTCTTCCTTAGCTCAGATAGAGTTGGGCAATAGAAGTATTCAAATTTTTGAATTACAAAGCATTGCTATGGTTTTGGGGTTTTCTTTGGACAAGTTCTTATCTTCAGATTTTAATGAGATAAAAGAACTTTCAAAGAAAACGGAACCGATAAAAGAAAAGAACAATATTCGGATTTCTGTTCCAGAGTTACAAATTAATAAATTTAAGAATGTTTTACTGTACCTATTAGAATGCTGCGCCGGTAAGCCGAATGTAGGAGAAACCGTATTAAATAAATTATTATACTTCTGCGATTTCAATTATTACGAGATATATGAAGAACACTTGACCGGTGTAAGGTATAAAAAGCTGCCTTACGGGCCGGTTCCCCATCATTTGAATAGTATTATTAACCAAATGGTGGCCGACAAGCAATTGCAACGGATTAAAACAGAATATCACGGTTTCACACAAATACGTTACCTTCCTTTGGTAAAGTCCGATTTGACACAATTATCTGCTGCTGAAAAAACAGTAATCGACGATGTAATCCGGCAAATGAGCGATTGGAATGCCAATCAAATCAGCGAATATTCACACAAAGATATGCCTTGGCGAGCAACAGACGAAGGTAATTATATAGGTTACAATTTAGTCTTTTATCGTCGCCCGCCGTTTTCAGTAAGAATATATCCGGAAGATGAAGATTAATTTTGAAGCACGAATAGTTTTTATTGAGCTGTATCATAAGAATGAAAAAGAAAACGAAGACAGAGAACGAATTTTGAGAAATTTTAAATAAACAATTAATCATTAAATAACCTCTTATGAAAAAATTAACATTACTTATGCTGCTTGCTGCACTTGGCCTGAGCGCCTGCCAACAGAAAGAAACCAATCCTTTGTTGGCCGAATGGAATACGCCTTTCGGCATTCCTCCCTTTGAACAAATAAAGTTGGAACACTACATGCCTGCCATTGAAGAAGGTATGCGCCAACAGAAAGCCGAGATTGACGCTATCGTGAATAATCCCGATGCGCCGACTTTCGCTAACACTATTGAAGCCTACGATGCTGCCGGCGCCTTGCTGTCGCGCATTATGCCGATATTCTCAGGCATCAGCGGCGCTAATACCACTCCTGAAATGCAGGTGATAGAACGGGAACTGTCGCCGAAAATGACAGCGCACAACGATGATATTCGTCTGAACGAAGGCTTATTTCAACGAATTAAAACCGTGTATGAACAACGCGAAGAATTAACGCTTGATGCCGTGCAAATGCGCTTATTGGAAGAAATGTATAAAGGTTTTGAGCGTTCGGGCGCTAACCTTAGTCCGGAACAAAAAGAAGAATTACGCCGCTTGAATACCGAGATATCGAAATTGCAAACCCAATTTGGACAAAATATGTTAGCCGAAACCGCAGCATATACATTGCTTATCGACAATGAAGCCGACTTAGCAGGCTTGCCGGAGGCGCTGAGAGCTGCGGCTGCCGCCCGTGCTGCTAAAGTCGGCCATGAAGGAAAATGGCTCTTCGGCTTAGATAATCCCAGTATTATGCCCTTCCTGCAATATACCGACAACCGCGAGCTGCGCCGTCAAATGTTGGATGCATACCTGAATCGTTGTAATAATAACAACGACAACGATAGTAAAGAAGTTGTTCATCAGATAGTCAACCTGCGCTTGGAAAAAGCGAAGCTGATGGGCTTTATTAATTTTGCCGAAATGACCTTGGAAAATCGTATGGCTAAAACACCCACCAATGTATATGATTTATTGGATAAACTTTGGACTCCTACCATGAAGGTGGCCAATCGCGAAGCCGCAGAGCTGCAAAAGATGATGAATGATACCAAGGTTGCCGGAAAATTGGAAGCTTCCGACTGGCGCTATTATAGCGAGAAAGTAAAGGGTGCCAAGTATGCAATAAATGAAGAAATGTTGAGTCCTTACTTTAAGCATGAGAATGTGCGCGATGGTATTTTCTATGTGTGCAATCGCTTGTATGGTATTACTTTTACACAGGTAAATGTTTCTGTGCCCACCGATGAAACAGTTGCTTACGAATGTAAGGATGCCGATGGGACACATCTGGGTATTTTGTATATGGATATGTTCTCACGCCCGGGAGCTAAGCGCGGTGGCGCCTGGTGCGGCCGTTACCGCTCACAAACTTATGAAAACGGCAAACGTGTAGCTCCCTTGGTAACCATAGTGTGCAACTTTACCCGTCCTGTTGGCGACAAGCCTGCGCTGTTCAGCCCCGACGAGGTTGGAACCTTCTTCCATGAATTTGGCCATGCCTTGCACGGCTTGCTCAGTGATACGCGCTACAATGGCCTTAGCGTACCTCGCGACTTTGTGGAACTTCCTTCACAAATTATGGAACATTGGAGTTTTGAGCCGGAAGTGTTGAACCAATACGCCAAACATTATGAAACCGGCGAAATCATTCCTCAGGAACTTGTCGATAAATTTGATAAAGCCGAAAAATTCGGCGAAGGTTTCAGAACAGCCGAATATTTAGCAGCTTCGTATTTGGATATGGATTATCATGTGCTTACTGCTATTCCCGGAAATTTAAACCTTGCCCAATTCGAAATAGATGTATTGAATAACAAGCGTGGTTTAACTACTCAGATACCGCCCCGTTACCGCAGTACTTATTTCAATCATACTATGGGTGGAGGTTATACGGCTGGTTATTACAGCTACATTTGGGCTGGAGTGCTTGATTGCGACGCTTACAACGCATTTGTCGAAGCCGGCGATATCTTTGACAAAACAGTAGCTACCAAGTTCCGTAAAGAAATTTTGGAACGCGGCGGCGATGAAGATGCAATGCAAATGTATTTGAATTTCAGAGGAAAAGCTCCAATGATTGAACCTTTATTAGATAATCGCGGATTGAGGTAACGCTTTATATGACAGTTGAAAAGAAGTTGTCGGTATAGACAATTTCTTTTTTTTGGTAATTCAACAAATTATCTTTAAATTTGTAGATTAAATGCAAGGTTTTGTAACAAATATTTAATGGATATAATACTATGATAAAAACATTTGATGAACTTTATGATGCGGTAGGAAAGAGACCGAAAAAACGAGTAATAGGCGCCTGGGCTGTTGATGATCATACTATTAGCGCATTAGCGCTTGCAGTGCAAAAAGGTTTTGTGGAGGCCACCTTAGTGGGCGACCAGGAAATGATTAAAAAAGTGTGTGCCGATGAAAAGATTGATATGTCAATCTTCCGTATAGTGCATATAACTGATGATGTTCAGGCTGTGACTACGGCCGTTGACCTGATTAACCAGAGCGAAGGCGAGGTGCTGATGAAAGGCTTGTGTACTACCGATAAGTACATGCGGGCTATTCTCCATAAAGAGAAAGGCTTACTACCTCCGAAAGCGGTGCTGAGCCACGTTACGGTAGTCTCGGTTTCTACCTATCATAAATTATTGGTTATAGGCGATGTGGCTGTTATCCCCGCACCCGATTTAAGCCAAAAAGTAGCTATAACCAACTATGTGATTAATACAGCCAAAGCCTTGGGTATAGAGAAACCCAAAGTGGCGCTGTTGGCCGCTACTGAACAGATCTTGCCGGGTATGCCCGCCTGCGTTGATGCTGCTATGATTTCCAAAATGGTTGACCGCGGACAAATCAGCGGCGCATACGTTGACGGCCCATTGGCTATGGATTTAGTCATTAGCAAGGAAGCTGTGGCTACGAAAAAAGTGAATAGCACAGTAGCCGGAGATGCCGATTGCATTGTGTTTCCCAACATCGAAAGCGGAAATGTTTTCTTTAAAACCGTTACCAATTTGGCCGGTGGCGAATTAGCTGCGGTAGTAACGGGTGCAAAAGTACCTTGTGTGTTAACCTCGCGCGGCGACAGCACGAAGAGCAAATTGAACTCTATTGCCTTAGCTGCATTAATGGCAAAATAATCCGAATTTTAACAAAATTAAGTAAAAAAATATATGAAAATCCTTACCATCAACCCCGGTTCAACCTCAACAAAGATTGCTGTTTTTGAAGATGAAAAAAATATCTTTCAAAAAAACCTGCAGCACGACGCTGAAGACTTGAAGCAATTTGCAAAAATTACCGACCAGTTTGAATTTCGAAAAAATGTTATTCTCTCGGTATTGAAAGAAAATAATTTCGATGTGCAAAATTTTAATGCTATTGTTGGCCGTGGTGGCTTGATGCATCCCCTCGCTTCCGGTACTTACGAAGTGAATGAAGCCATGAAGAAAGACTTGGCAAATTGCCAGTATGGCGAACATGCCAGTAACCTGGGCGCTTTGATTGCCGATAATATAGCACGTCAAATTCCCAATTGCCCCGCCTTTATTGCCGACCCGGTAGTGGTTGACGAATTGCAGGACATAGCGCGTATTGCTGGCCACCCGCTTTTTAAACGCACTTCTGCTTTTCATGCATTGAACCAGAAAGCCATTGCCAAGGTCCATGCTAAAAAGTTGGGTAAACCCTACGAATCACTCAATCTTATTGTAGCGCACTTGGGCGGTGGTATTTCCGTGGGCGTTCATTGCAAAGGCAAGGTTATTGATGTAAGCAATGCAATCGACGGCGAAGGCCCTTTCTCGCCCGAACGTTCAGGCACATTGCCGGCCCTTCAGGTAGCTCAGTTGTGCTTTAGCGGTGAATATACGCTTGAGCAGGTGAAAAAAATCCTGACAGGTAAGGGTGGCATGGTAGCACATTTAGGGACCAACCAATTCCAAAAAATTGAAGAAGAACTTATCCCTTCGGGCGATAAACAAGCCGATTTGATACACCAAGCCATGAGCTACAATATTGCTAAACATATCGGTGCTATGGCTACGGTACTTATAGGTAAAGTTGATGCTATTATTCTTACCGGCGGCATCGCTTGGAATCCTTTAATGGTAGAACGTATTACCGAAAAAGTTTCTTTCTTAGCGCCGGTGGCTGTTTACCCGGGCGAAGATGAAATGGGTGCCTTAGCTATTAACGGTTTGAACGTCCTCCGTGGAGAAACAAAAGCGTTAACTTATTAATTGAAAGTTGAAAATGAATTATACGTTTGTTGTTATCCCTAATTCGTAATTTTTAATTCGTAATTCTCATGCTTACTGCTTACCGCCTACTGCTTATTGCCTTCTGCCTACTGCCTCTGTGCTTGCAGGCGCAGGATAGCAAGACTTTTTTACAGACCTTTGTGCAGAAGATGTCGGCTCAGCCAGTGCTGCTGAACTTTTCTTTTGAGTATGAGAGTTTGCAGCAACAAATTAAAGAAACATACGAGGGTACGGCTTTGTGCCACAGTAAGCAATTCCGTGTACTTACTGAGAAGGTTGAAGTTTACTGCGATGGAACTACCAAGTGGGTATATAACGTTGACTTCGACGAGGTGATGCTGTTCCCCGCTACCGAAGCCTACGATATTACCGACAACCCCTTGCTCTACATCCAGCAACATGCCGATGATTTTAAATATAAATCGACTGTGCAACGTAAGTTAGAGCAGGGGAAGGCAGTATTACACCTCGATATGTTTCCAAAAGATAAAAATGCAGCTTACATATCAGTAGGATTGACTGTTGATGCTACCACTTATTATCCTGTTGCTATACAGTACCGCCTAAAGGATGGGCAACGCTACACCATCAGTGTGTCGGCCTTCGACGGCAAAATAGCAGCCAAAAATAACGACTTCATATTCCCCAAACATAAATTTCCCACTGCCGAGGTGGTGGATTTGAGGTGAGAGATTGTAAGAGATATAAGACAATTTTTGGCATTTCAGTTTTAATTTACTACCTTTGATATTTAATATTAAACTGAAATATCAAATTTAAAAATATTATGTTAAAGGTAAAATTTCCTGTTTCCGGTAAAACCCGTATGGAACACGATTTGTTAGGCGACCGTTCCGTTCCCGAAGAAGCGTTGTTCGGTATTCAAACCCTCCGCGGTATAGAAAACTTCACTATCAGTCGCGCCCGTCTTTATCATTTTCATCACTTTATCAAAGGCTTAGCTATTGTAAAAATGGGGGCTGTATTGGCTAATAACGAATTGGGACTTATCACCGACCAAATGAAAGATGCCATTGTGCAAGCTTGCCAAGACCTTATTGATGGTAAGTATCATAACCATTTCCCCGTGGATATGATACAAGGGGGCGCCGGCACTTCTACCAATATGAATGCCAACGAAGTAATTGCTAACCGCGCATTGGAAATATTGGGTAAAAAACATGGTGAATATGAATTCTGCCACCCAAATAACCATGTGAATATGTCGCAATCGACCAATGATGCTTATCCCAGCGCTGTTCACTTTGCCATCTATTATACCCATCTCGATTTAGTAAAATCCTTAGAAGCTCTTCTTAATTCCTTAGAGAAAAAAGCCGAAGAATTTGCAGGAGTGATTAAAATGGGGCGTACACAGCTGCAAGACGCTGTACCTATGACCTTAGGGCAGAGTTTTGCTGCCTTTGCTTCGGCTTTGAAATCGGAATTGAAGAACCTTCACCATGTGGCGCAGGATTTCCTTACCGTAAACATGGGTGCCACAGCCATCGGTACCGGTATATGCTCAGAGCCGGGTTATTCTGAAGCCTGCATTCGCCACCTGCGCGAAATCACTAATCTTGACATAGTGTTAGCTCCTGACTTAGTGGAAGCCACTTCCGATACTACCCCGATGATGGCCTACTCATCGGCAATGAAACGCTTGGCCATAAAGATAGGTAAGATTTGTAACGACCTGCGCTTGATGTCATCGGGTCCTCGAGCTGGCTTGGGTGAAATTAACCTACCCCCAAAACAGCCGGGTTCGTCAATTATGCCGGGCAAGGTGAATCCGGTGATTCCCGAAGTGATGAATCAGATTTGCTTTCGTGTAATCGGTAACGACCTCACTTGCACCATGGCCGCTGAAGCAGCCCAGCTTGAATTGAATGTCATGGAACCGGTAATGGTTTACTGTCTCTTTGAATCGGCACATTGGCTGAAGAACGGCTTTAACACCTTACGCATTGAATGTGTTGACGGGATTACCGCCAATGCCGACCACTGCCGCGCATTAGTTGAAAACAGCATAGGATTGGTTACTGCGCTTAATCCTTATATCGGCTATCAAAATTCCACCACCGTAGCGAAGGAGGCTTTGGAAAGTGGTCACAGCGTATATGAATTAGTGTTAGAGAAAAAAATGCTCACTAAAGAACAATTAGACAAGATTCTTGACCACGACAATATGATTAAACCAGTGAAACTGGACCTTTGAGTAGTGATTATGGTATTAAGCGACTATGAAATTGGTTATTTGTTGACTTTTGCACCAACCTCCTAATCACTTCTTTCTCATAAACACCTGTATAGGGCAGCCGTTGAAATCGAAATGTTTACGTAGTTTATTTTCTAAGAAACGTTTATAATCATCGCGGATGTATTGCGGCAGGTTACAGAAAAAGGCAAAGGAAGGAGCAGGCGTGGGTAGTTGGGTAATATATTTGATTTTGATGTATTTCCCCTTGAGAGAAGGCGGTGGGAAGTTTTCAATTTCAGGCAATAAGGCATCGTTTAAGGCAGAGG
>JAIRUB010000250.1 GCA_031254635.1 Prevotellaceae bacterium
TTTGCTACAGGAATTGCACCCTGCCGCACCTTCGTTTTCCTGCATGAATTGGAGCCCTTGTTCAAAAACAACCTGATTAAAGGCGGCGATTTGGACAATGCTATTGTGATTGTGGAAAAACCCGTGCCGCAGGCCGAGTTAGATCGCTTGGCTTCCATTTTCAACAAGCCTACGATAGAAAGAGCCCCCGAAGGTTACCTGAATCATTTGGAATTGCGTTTTGCCAACGAGGTAGCACGTCACAAATTGCTCGATTTGGTAGGCGACTTAGCTTTAGTGGGTTTTCCTATTAAAGGAAAAGTAATTGCCGATAAACCAGGGCATCAAATCAATACCGAAGTAGCCCGCGCATTGCGCAGAGCAGCTAAAAGAGAAGTGCTAAAACCGGCAGCTCCTGTTTATGACCCAAACACCGCACCTGTTTTCGATATTAATGATATTAAAAAACTTTTGCCTCATCGTCCGCCCTTCTTGTTGGTTGATAAAATTATTTCGCGTACCGGCAACTGTGTGGTTGGTGTCAAGAACGTAACCATGAACGAACCTTTTTTTACAGGCCATTTTCCCGATGAGCCTGTGATGCCCGGCGTATTACAGATTGAAGCAATGGCGCAGGTGGGTGGTATCTTAGTCTTGGGCTCGGTGGACAACCCTGAAAATTATTCAACCTACTTCTTGAAAATTAATAATGTAAAATTTAAACGGAAAGTTGTTCCGGGCGACACATTAATTTACAAACTAACATTGACAGAACCTATCCGGCGCGGCATTGTAAATATGCTGGGACAAGCCTTTGTGGGCGACACTTTGGTTGCTGAAGGCGAATTGACGGCTCAGGTAGTGAAAACAAAATAATTATTTCTTATGACCTTAACAAATATTCATCCCGAAGCACGCATTGATGCCAATGTTACCATTGAGCCTTTTACTTCTATTGCTAAGTATGTAGAAATCGGCGAAGGTACTTGGATTGGCCCTAATGTTACTATTTTTGATTATGTAAAAATCGGAAAAAACTGTAAAATATTTCCCTGCACTGTAATTGGTGGTATCCCTCAAGACCTCAAATTTGCCAATGAAATTACTCATGTCGAAATTGGCGATAATACAACCTTGCGTGAGTATGTAACCGTAAACCGCGGTACTGCCGCAAGCGGAAAAAACCTTACCAAGGTAGGAAATAATTGTTTGTTGATGTCGTACGTGCATATTGCGCACGATTGCCAAATAGGCGATAATGTGATTATGGCAAGCTATGTGGGATTAGCTGGTGAAGTGAATGTTGATGATTTTGCTATTATCGGCGGTTCTTCCGCTGCTCATCAGCATACCCGTGTTGGCGCTCATGTAATGATTTCCGGAGGTTCGGTATTCAGCAAGGATGTGCCTCCTTTTGCCTTAGCCGGCCGTCGTCCTTTAGCTTTCGGCGGTGTGAATATTATTGGCCTTCGCCGACGCGGTTTCAGCAATGAAAAAATCGGCGAAATCGGTGAAATTTATAGACTAATTTTTAACAGTGGCTTCAATGTTACGGATGCTTGTAAGAAAGTAGAAGCCGATTTTCCGGCAACGCCCGAGCGTGATATAATTCTCAATTTTATCCGATCCTCTAAACGCGGTATTATCAAAAGTGTGTCCGGCGGTTTAGAAGAAGAATAAAACCTTTATGCGGTTTCTTTTTAGTAGGGATATTTAGAAACTGTTTAAATTTTAAATTGTTGTTTTATACCAATGTGAATAATTTTTTATTCTAATAGCGTATATATCTTTTTTTTGTACATTTGGCGTTAAATATAAATCATATATATCATGTCAAAAGCGAAACAATTGTATGTCAGGGAGAGTGTTGTAGCACTCAAGAAATTATTGTCAAACCATAGTGTAACCATACAGAAACATTCCAGATATTTTTAAATGAATTTCCCAATGAAAATCCAAACACACTCATCATTATGGTATTGGACAATGGCACTTTCCATAAAGCAAAAAAACTGATACCAATAAATTGTTTAAATCGCTCGAAGAAATCAGTTCGTTTATTGATAATGCTGCCAATGAAATCAACAAAGACATCGTAATATCCACCTGCGCTTACAAATATATTTTTTTGATCTATTCAGGAATGAAATATAAATCATTTTGTATTATTGACGAAAAATGCAAATTTCTGTCATTCTCGTCAATAAACATAACTACCGCATACCTCACATCGCATAGTTGCATATTGAAACCCCTGCTACCCTTTACCAATCACTTCCCTTTCTTCCATAACGCCTTTCCTGTTTTGATTTGCTCAAATCCTTCGCCGAACACGCCCATAACACTTGCCACAGATATAAAAGCTTGATAATCTATTTCCCTGATAATTCTATAAAATAGGCTGATTTCATTTTTGCGAACAAGGATAACCAACACTTTACTTTCTTCTTTACTCCACCATCCCACAGAATCAAGGGCGGTTACTCCGCGTTCTAAATCTTGGGTAATACGGTCGGCTATTGCTTCATAGCGCTTGGAGAAAACCATAATCTGTACTGACTGTTTGTTACCTGAAATAATTAAATCAATGACATAAGAGAACGACACCATTTCCAAATAACCGTAAATCACCGACTCTAAATTCTTTCCCGGAAGGAAATAAATAGAACCGATAATCACCAAGTCGCAATAAATAAATACACGGCCGGGCGAGGTGTTGTGGTACTTCGATATAATGAGGGCAATGATATCGGTACCACCGGTGCTGCCGCCTTGCATAAACACCATCCCAATACCCACACCGCTCAAAGTACCGCCGATAATTGCATTAAACAAGTCGTCTTTAAGTTCGGTGCGCCAGGTAATAATTTCCGGCAAAAAGTAGAACATAAGGGTTGACATTCCTACTCCAAATATGGTTTTTATTCCGAACTTGTTGCCCATAATCATAAAACCGATAACAAGCAGAATAGCGTTTATTATAAAGTAGGTGTAACTTACCGGAATGCCTGTAGCATAGAAGGTAATAGAAGCCAAACCAATAACGCCGCCGCCGGCAATTTCTTGTGGAATAACAAAGGCAATCCATCCGAAAGCAAAGATGAATAAGCCAATGGTCATAATAGCATACGACCGGACTTCAGACCAAAGATTTATTTTCATACAACGATATTAATTATTTTTCCGGGAACTACGATTATTTTTTTGGGACTATTTCCGGCTAAGTGTTTTAGTGTTTGTTCATCGGCCAACACCGCTTTTTCAATCTCGGCAGGCGAGAGGTTCAGGGCTAATTCTTTTTTGAATTTTAGCTTTCCGTTAAATGAAACTGGGTACTCAAAGCTGTCTGTCACCGTATAAGCAGCATCATATATCGGAAAGCGAGTATTGGCGATTGAAGGAGTGTTGCCCAACAAAGCCCATAATTCTTCAGTAATATGCG
>JAIRUB010000044.1 GCA_031254635.1 Prevotellaceae bacterium
GATAGAGCCGGAAAAGTGTTGCCTGTAATCATTACTGTTTACAGCGATAAATCATTCGACTTTATTGTTAAACAACCTCCGGTAGCCGTGCAGCTCAAAGAAGCTGCCAAAATCCAAGCAGGCTCTAATGAGCCCAATCGTAAAAAGGTAGCTGCCGTTACTTGGGAACAGGTAAAGAAAATTGCCGAAGAAAAAATGCCCGATATGAATGCATTTACTTTGAAATCGGCCATGACTATGGTAGCAGGTACAGCCCGCAGTATGGGTATTACCGTTGAAGGTAAAATGCCCGAAGTAAACTAATAAAATTCATGCAGAAATGAGTAAGTTGACAAAAAAACAAAAAGTAGTTTACCCCAAGGTTGACCTTAGTAAGCAATATAAATTGACTGAAGCAGCAGCTTTACTGAAAGAAGTTACTTTCACTAAATTTGATGCCTCTGTTGATATTGCTGTGCGCCTTGGTGTGGACCCTCGTAAAGCCAATCAAATGGTTCGCGGCGTGGTAACTCTTCCGCATGGAACAGGTAAAACAGTTCGTGTACTAGTGCTTTGTACTCCCGATAAAGAAGCGGAAGCACAGGCAGCCGGTGCCGACCATGTTGGCTTGGACGATTATTTAGAAAAAATTAAAGGTGGTTGGACCGATATTGATGTGATCATTTGCACGCCTTCCGTTATGGCGAAAGTGGGTGCTCTTGGCCGCGTACTTGGCCCCCGTGGATTGATGCCTAACCCAAAAACAGGCACTGTGACGATGGAAATCGGCAAAGCAGTAGAAGACGTGAAGGGTGGTAAAATAGATTTTAAAGTCGATAAACAAGGCATCGTTCATGCTGCAATAGGTAAAGTGTCATTCGATGCAAATAAAATTGTAGAAAATGCACAGGAACTCCTAAATACGGTAGTAAGATTAAAACCTCAGGCTTTGAAGGGTACTTATATGAAAAGCGTTTACTTGTCGTCAACCATGAGCCCCGGCTTATGTATCGACATGAAATCATTTGGCGCTGCCGATTAATCTTAATTAATGATTGAATTATGAAGAAAGAAGAAAAATCAGTAATCATAGATGCCCTGGCAGAACAATTGAAGCAGAATATCCATTTCTATTTAGCCGATGCTTCAGGTTTAAATGCTGAAAATACTACAAAATTGCGCCGCGCTTGTTTTGAGAAAAAAATAAAAATGCTTGTAGTGAAAAACTCACTACTCAAAAAAGCTTTAAAACAAAACAACTTTGAAGGCGTAGAACTAATCAATGCGTTGGCAGGCCCAACAGCTATTATGTTTACCGATGTGGTGAATGCACCCGCCAAACTGATTAAAGAATTTGGCGATAAATATGGTAAACCCCTGCTGAAAGGCGCTTACGTACAGGAATGCTTGTATGTGGGAGCTGACACCTTAGCCGAATTGGTGAACATCAAGTCGCGCGAAGAACTTATTGGCGATATCATCAGTATGTTGCAATCTCCTCTTCGGAATATTATTTCCGGTATGCAGGAACGTGCAGAAAAATTAGTTGATGAAAATAAAATTATTTCGGAACGCCCCGAATAAATTCAAAATTTAAAATTCAAAATTTAAAATATCATGGCAGACATTAAAAAAATTGCAGAAGAATTAGTAAGTCTTACCGTAAAAGAGGTTCAGGAATTAGCTAAAATCATGAAAGATGAGTATGGCATTGAGCCAGCCGCTGCACCCGTTATGGTTGCAGGCCCTGCAGCCGGACCCGCAGTCGCTGAACAAACCGTATTCGATGTAATTCTACTATCACCCGGCCAAGCTAAATTGCAGATGGTAAAGGTTGTTAAAGAAATTACAGGTTTGGGCTTGAAAGAAGCTAAAGAATTAGTTGATAAAGCGCCTACAGCCATTAAGGAAAAGATTTCCAAAACCGAAGCCGAGCAATGGAAAGCTATGCTTGAAGAAGCAGGCGGCGAAGTTGAACTCAAATAAACTTCCTTGCCCGTTTATCGGGAACACTCCACAGGTTTAGAACCCGTTTATGGGTTCTAAGCCTTTTGTCGTTAAAATGACTTATTTTCACCTAATACGAATAAGATGTCGCAAAAAACAACGAACCAGCGCGTTAACTTCGCAACCTCCCAAAACCGTCTTGACTATCCCGACTTTTTGGAAATACAAATAAAATCGTTCTACGATTTCTTCCAACTCGAAACTACGGCAGATAATCGTAAGAACGAAGGCCTTTTTAAAGTTTTTCAGGAAAACTTTCCCATCACGGATACCCGTAATAATTTTGTACTCGAATTTATGGACTACTTTGTAGATCCTCCCCGCTATTTGATTGAGGAGTGCCTCGACCGTGGGTTGACCTACAGCGTGCCGCTCAAAGCAAAACTGAAATTGTATTGCACCGACCCCGAGCATGAAGATTTTGATACCGTTATCCAAGATGTATATCTGGGAACAGTGCCTTATATGACCCCCGCAGGAACCTTTGTAATTAACGGTTCCGAAAGGGTTGTAGTATCCCAGTTGCACCGCTCGCCCGGCGTGTTTTTCGGGCAAAGCCTGCACGCCAACGGCACTAAATTATATTCTGCCCGCATCATCCCGTTCAAAGGCTCGTGGATTGAATTTGCCACCGATATCAACAACGTGATGTATGCTTATATCGACCGCAAAAAGAAATTACCCGTAACCACGCTGCTCCGCGCTATTGGTTACGAAGGTGATAAAGATATCTTAGAGATTTTTGGTCTAGCCGACGAAGTGAAAGTCAACAAACCGAACCTCAAAAAAGTAGTAGGCCGCAAATTGGCCGCCCGCGTACTGAAATCGTGGATTGAAGATTTCGTTGACGAAGATACCGGTGAAGTAGTATCTATCGAACGTAATGAAATTATTGTCGACCGCGAAACTATTCTGACCGACGACCATATTGATATGATTGTTGATTCGGGCGCAGCTGCTATCCTCATTCATAAAGAAGAAGCCAATATCAGCGACTACGCTATTATTCACAACACCTTGCAAAAAGATCCCTGCAACTCGGAAAAAGAAGCAGTGGTATATATCTACCGCCAATTGCGTAGCTCAGAACCACCTGATGATGCAACCGCTCGTGATGTGATAGACAAACTTTTCTTCTCTGATAAACGTTATGACCTCGGACAGGTAGGCCGTTTCCGCTTGAACCGCAAGCTCAATTTGGCCACCGGTGCTGATGTGCGTGTGTTGACAAAAGAAGATATTATTGCAATTATTCAACACCTCATACAGTTGATTAACTCGAAAGCCGATGTTGATGATATCGACCACCTGAGCAACCGCCGTGTACGCACGGTGGGCGAACAGTTGGCTAATCAGTTCGGCGTTGGTTTGGCACGTATGGCGCGTACTATTCGTGAACGTATGAATGTGCGCGATAACGAAGTGTTTACGCCAATTGATTTGATTAATGCTAAAACATTATCCTCGGTAATTAATTCGTTCTTCGGTACCAGCCAGCTCTCGCAGTTTATGGATCAAACGAATCCCTTGGCCGAAATGACCCATAAGCGCCGTATGTCGGCCTTGGGGCCTGGCGGTTTGAGCCGTGAACGCGCAGGCTTCGAAGTGCGCGACGTTCACTATACGCACTACGGCCGCTTATGTCCTATTGAAACTCCTGAAGGCCCGAATATCGGTTTGATTTCCTCGCTTTGCGTGTATGCGCGTGTTAACAACCTTGGATTTATTGAAACGCCCTACCGCAAGGTTAACAATGGTTGCGTTGACCTGTCTGAAGATGGTGTGATATTTATGAGCGCTGAGGAGGAAGAAGACAAGATGGTGGCTCAGGCTAACGCAATAGTCGATGCCGATGGAAATATTACTGATGAACGTGTGAAATGCCGTGTAGAAGCCGACTATCCTGTAGTTGGAAAAGAAGAAGTTGATTTGATGGACGTGGCGCCTAACCAAATTGCTTCCATCGCAGCCTCGCTGATTCCTTTTCTCGAACACGACGACGCTAACCGTGCTTTGATGGGCTCGAACATGATGCGCCAGGCTGTTCCGCTTATTCGTTCGGAAGCACCCATTGTTGGTACAGGTATTGAAGGCTTGGTAGCCCGCGACAGTCGTACGCAAATAGCCGCTTCTGCCAAAGGTGAAGTAGTGTATGTAGATGCTAACGAAATTCATGTTAAATATGTACGTTCCGATAACGAACACTTTGTAAGCTTCGATCCGGAAGTGAACATTTATAGATTGCCAATTTATCGTAAAACCAACCAGAATACCAGTATCAACTTGCATCCTTTGGTGCGCAAGGGTGATAAGGTGCTTCAGGGGCAAATTTTAACCGAAGGCTATGGCACACGCGACGGCGAATTGGCGCTGGGTAGTAACTTGAAAGTAGCATTCATGCCTTGGAAAGGTTATAATTTTGAAGATGCTATCGTGCTTTCGGAACGATTGGTGCGCGAAGATATATTTACTTCGGTACACGTTGATGAATATATCATGGAAGTGCGCGATACCAAACGCGGCCTCGAAGAATTGACCAACGATATTCCGAATGTGAGTGAAGACGCTACACGCCATCTCGATGAGAACGGCATTATCCGCATTGGCGCTAATGTTGAGCCGGGCGATGTATTGATTGGAAAGATTACGCCGAAAGGCGAAAGCGACCCTTCGCCGGAAGAAAAATTGTTGCGTGCCATCTTCGGCGATAAGGCCGGCGATGTGAAAGACGCTTCCTTGAAAGCTTCCCCGTCGCTTTATGGTACAATCATCGAACGCCGCCTCTTCTCGCGCGTGATGAAAGAATCGGGCAAAAAAGGAAAGCAACAAGGAAAGGCTCAGATGCAAAAGGTGGACGATGAGTTCGATAAAAAAGTAGGTGTTCTCAGAGAAATCTTGTTGGACAAACTCAGTAAACTCCTTGAGGGTAAAACGGTGAATAACTTAGTTGACCTTTATGGCGTGGAATTAGCCTCTAAAGGGACGAAGTTTACAGCGAAATTATTGAGTGGTGTCGATTTTGAAAACGTAAATCCCAATAAGTGGACTACCGACAAAGAATGTAATACTCTGGCGAAACAAGTAATCAATAATTTCATCATTAAATATAAGGAATTGGATGCCGAGGTAAAACGTATTAAATACAATATTACCATAGGTGATGAATTGCCTACCGGTATTATCCAATTAGCTAAGGTTTATGTTGCCAAAAAACGTAAAATCAAGGTAGGGGACAAGATGGCCGGCCGTCACGGTAACAAAGGTATTGTAGCTAAGGTAGTGCGCGATGAAGATATGCCATTTTTAGAAGATGGAAGCACTGTTGATATCGTGTTGAACCCCTTGGGCGTGCCTTCACGTATGAACCTCGGACAGATTTATGAAACCGTATTAGGTTGGGCAGGAAAAGAATTGGATGTAAAATTTACCACGCCGATTTTTGATGGTGCTACCTTGGATGACATTACCAAATATACCGAGGATGCAGCTATTCCTCGTTATGGAAAGACCTTCCTGCGCGATGGCGGAACAGGCGAATTGTTTGACCAACCTGCTACCGTTGGTGTAATTTATATGATGAAACTCGGCCACATGGTTGACGATAAGATGCACGCACGTTCTATCGGACCATACTCGCTCATCACTCAGCAGCCTCTTGGCGGTAAGGCCCAGTTTGGTGGACAACGTTTCGGGGAAATGGAGGTTTGGGCGCTCGAAGCTTTCGGCGCAGCCAATATCCTGCAAGAAATCCTTACCGTGAAATCGGACGACGTTACGGGACGCTCACGCGCCTATGAGGCAATCGTAAAAGGCGAGCCGATGCCGCAACCCGGCATTCCCGAAGCGTTGAATGTAATTTTACACGAACTTCGCGGCTTAGGCTTAAGCCTCCGCATGGAATAATTTTAATTCCTAATTCCTAATTCTTAATTCGTAATTTAATATATGATACAGAAAAAAGTAAGTAAGCAGAAGACGAACTTTAACAAGATAACCATCGGCCTTGCTTCTCCTGAAGAAATTCTGGAGCATTCGAGCGGTGAAGTACTCAAACCGGAAACTATCAACTATCGTACTTACAAACCTGAACGCGACGGTTTGTTCTGCGAACGTATTTTCGGCCCGTCTAAAGACTACGAATGCCATTGCGGTAAATACAAACGTATTCGTTATCGCGGCATTGTTTGCGACCGTTGCGGTGTTGAAGTTACTGAGAAAAAAGTACGCCGCGAACGCACCGGCCATATTTCATTGGTAGTTCCGGTAGCGCATATCTGGTACTTCCGCTCAACGCCTAATAAAATTGCTTATTTGTTAGGTATTCCCTCGAAAAAACTCGAAGCGATTATCTACTACGAG
>JAIRUB010000146.1 GCA_031254635.1 Prevotellaceae bacterium
CTTTTGATGTAAACGTATAAATGAAAAACAAGGCAGGGACGGGGACATTTCATCCGCTTTTTTAAAGTGCGTGACCCGCGCCGCCTTTTTATTCGCCCGCTTGGGTCAAATGATAACGATTTGGAAATTGGAATACTACAGTTGTGATTCAATTATTGTTTTATTGGGCGGAATGGAGGTGAAAAAAGATGCAAGTAAGCAAGGCATTTGAACTTTTCGCACAGGAAGCACCGGAAGCTAACGCCGCATGGATGGAGGCTGTTCAGAAACTTGACAAGGCGAGCAAGCTGGATAAGAAAACCGAAGAATTGGCCTATATCGCTGTGTTGGCTGCCGTGCGGCTTGAAAGCGGATTGCCGTTTCATGTAAAGATGGCAAAAAAACTTGGCGCTACCCGTGATGAAACCATCAGCGCAATTCTCGTCGGGTTACCTGCTGCCGGCAATATTGTAACAGCCGCTTTACCGATTGCTATTGAGGCATACGATGAAGAATAGGCGTAAGCCAATAGCTTTGATTGCCGGGATTTTCTATACTGTTTCACGTTCAAATTTTTCCTTTTATGTGAAACAGTATAACTCTTGGCGGAGGTTTTTGGCAGCTAACAATTTCGGGCAAGGCCATATATTACAAAGCAAGCAGATTGCAGTCATGCCGCTTTGTTCCGAAACTGCCATTGGCTTATATAGCAGGCACAACAAATTATTATTAGGCGGAGGTTAAAACTTTGAATAAAATTACCTTTTTGTTTGTGACCATTGCGGTTATCTTGCTATCTTTATGTTCCTGCGGTCAAAATAACAAAACCGAGTTCAATAATCTGATTATTGAAAATGAAAGCAATGCGGAAATAGCTTCAATAGGAATTTATGTTGACAATCAATCGCACGGTGTTGCCAATGCTAATAATTCTCCGATCGCCAAAGGCGAAGTACTGGGTTTTAAAATGGATGAAAAGCGCGGTTGCATCTTTAGAGTAGAAGTACATGATATTGCTGGTAGCCTTATTTCACAGGGAGAATTTATAAAAGATTTTATTAACCAAGCAGATGAGCAAGTCCATTTATATATTAAAGATGGTGATAACAGTAAAGTATATATAACGGATTAGGATTTGATTAGGATTTTTGTCAAGAAAAAGGTGTAAAGCATTCAGGCAAGATATTTTCCGGTTATGCCGATATGACTTTTTTCAATCAGAAGAATAACTATAAAGCGGAGCAAGAACGGGAACGTATCACCCGCTTCATGGAAGCGTTCTAACAGTCACCGCTTCGTGGCTAACTATCGGCGCAGACGCCACGGTTCGCCGCCATTGCCGGCGAACCGTCCGAACGGAGAAGCCGCTACGTGACCCGCGCCACATTTTCATCTGCACGCTTTAGGTGGAGAGTGTTTTAAAATTAGGACACTAGTGTGCTAATTTTATGACATTAAACGCGAATTCCGCGTAATTTTTGTCATATCTAAGAGAAGTGATACTGCTAGTAGTATCAACGCCGGATTCTTACTTAAGGGAGTATTTAGTGGTTGAACAAAAACAGAAAACATCCGGTGGCAAAATACATTGCCTTAGTATTAGGCGTGGCTATGATAATAGCTGTTTTTTATGCTTTATTCTCATCTAGCGGTGAAGATCTGGATTTTGTTGAAGCGGTCAGCAGCAAAGCAGTTTCAGCTAATATTTTACTGATCAACACCACAGAGGTAGCGGGTTCCATATCCTATTCAGCCGGACAAAGCGGAGTAATTTATCAAAGAGAAAATGAAAAATATTATGTGCTAACGGCTTTACATGGAATACCAATAGGGCCTGATTCCAATGACATAAAACTCCTGGTTTTGGGATATAACCAGCCGGAGTATAAGGAGGCCGGTGTAAATATTGGTTTAAAAGCATACTACTCACAATTTCCGCAGGCTGTGCTAGAGTATTATGACGAGGCTTACGATTTAGCAGTAATCAGCTTTCAATCCGGGAACGATTACCCGGTATTGCCAATTGCCTCGGAACCACCGAAATATGGTGAGGCTGTGGCGGCAATCGGAAACCCGCATGTGGGTAATCGTAATTCCGTAGCCACTGGTAAAATTACCAGCAAAAAGCCGGTACCGTTTGGCGATAAAGCAGGCGAGAATCAGTATAAGATTATTCAGCACTCGGCAAAAACTTCTGTTGGCTGCAGCGGAGGGGCCTTGTTGAATAAAGATTTGGAGATTACCGGTATTAACTTGGGTGCAGGTGAAAATATCTTTCGTCAATTTAAGGTAGGAAAAGTCATGCCCTGCGATAAGATATTGGAATTTTTGGCGGGCTGGGAAGAATAAGCCCACCTTGACTTTATTATTCGAAAAATATATAATATTTACGACAGTAAAATCGATGAATAAAAAATTGGAGGTGTTGACATGGGTACTACGAGGGCATTTTATAATATTTTGAACACAGGGTTTACGCCAGAGGATCTGAGGAAGAAGATGATGGAAATCTCAGCCTTTAGCAAGTCAAAAACCAGCAGTTTTGATAAAATGTTTGAGCAGTTTATTTCGCCAGAGATGCTCGCGCAGGTTAAGAAAGAGACGCTGGCTACAAGTATGCATTTCGATAACATTTTTGGACAGAAAGCGAGAG
>JAIRUB010000173.1 GCA_031254635.1 Prevotellaceae bacterium
TATGTGAAAATATAACATAATAGTTTTGTAGTATAATAAAATTATTACTTTTCAACCTAAAAACCTTTATATAAAATTCTTATGAGTAAAAAATAAAAAAAAAAAAAAAAAAAGCCGGCCAATGCCGAAAAAAAACTGCCCGAACTGCCTGACACTGGTTTTTTCAGCACTTATCGTTACTACATATTATGGGCATTTTTGCTCCTAACGGCAGCTATTTATTTCCCATCTTCCCTCGAAAATGACTTTACCCGCTATTGGGACGATGAAACTATTGTAGTAAAGAACCCCGATATCCAGTCTTTTAGTGGCGAACATATCAAAAATATGTTTGCCAAGTCATACTATGATATGTACTGTCCGGTAAAAATTCTATCGCATACTTTAGATTATCAACTATTTGGATTAGACCCTGCCGGCTATCACCTGATGTCGCTTTTTTATCATCTAATCAATATACTGTTAGTATTTATGCTGATATATCTCTTAGTGGGTAATTCGGCTGCTTCGCTCGCCGCAGCATTGATTTATGCTGTGCACCCCATGTCGGTGGAAACAGTATCGTGGGTTACCGGCCGGGGCGACCTGCTTTATGCCCTCTTTGGCTTCCCTGCCCTGATTTTTTATATCAAATATATTAAAAATAACCTAAAAATCAAGTATTTAATCTTCACTTTTATCTTTTTTATCCTTTCCGGCTTGTCGAAACCTACAGCTATGGCTTTGCCTATTACACTATTAGCCTTCGACTGGTACTATAGGCGAAAAATCTTCAGCAAAAGGGTTATTGTGGAAAAAATTCCATTTATATTGATATCCATAGTTTTAGGTGTATTATCCATAGAGTTGAGAGGTTCTGGCGCCCCTGAAATTGCCGACTTTATGGAATATTTCAAGAGCTTTAAGGGCTACCTGTTTATTACTTATCCCTTAGCTTTTTACATTATTAAATTTGTAATTCCCTTGCCGCTCTGCTTTATTTACCCACATGTTTCATACTACTTTATGGACGAGCACGCTCTCCCATTTTTAGTATGGTCTTCGCCACTGATACTTATTGCAGTATGCTATATTATTTGGAAAGCTAAGCCTATTCGTCGACAGCTAATCTTTGCAGGGCTCTTTTACGGCACTACTATTTTTCCGGTGATGCAAATTATACCGGTTGTAGCTATATCGGCGCACGACCGCTATATTTATTTCCCTATGGTAGCCTTTCTCTTCATTGTAGCCTACTTGATTATGTATATGCAAGCTAAAAGGGTACAAGGTGAAAAGGTACAAGGTGAAAGGGTAGAAGGCAAAAAATCACCCTTCACCCTCTACCTATTACCCTTTACCGTTATTATCGTCTTCGCTACCGCCTTCACCTTCATATCCTACGATCGTACCAAGGTTTGGAAAGATACAGTTACCATGTTTGAAGATGTCGTTAAGAAACACCCTTACTTTGTAGAAGGTTTTGATAAAATAGCCGAACATTATGAAATTAACAGGGAAATGCCAGATTCTATACGTTGGCCTAATATGGTTAAATGGAGTACCAAAACCTTGGATGCTTGCCGGAGATATCGTCATGGTAATCCCTATCCGGGTGTTTATACACGTATAGTCAAGGCTTATGTCTCGATGAATAAATTGGACTCGGCCATGATGTATGCCCCTTATGCGGTGCAAGCTAACCCTAACATACAGAAACAAGCAGAGGCTTATGAATATAAAGCATACTTAGATATGCACTTTGGTCGGTTTCAAGATGCTTTGGCCGCTTATAACGAACTGTTGAAAATAAATCCCAATCATGCAAATGCTTATTATATGCGTGGTTATGCCTTACTTAATTTGGGACAGCGGGAGGCGGCCTGCACCAGCCTGAGCAATGCGTTGAATTTAGGCGATACACGCGCTCAAGAAGCATTGGATATCTATTGCAGGTAAGGCTTGCAAATATTGAAAAAAAATTATATCTTTGTTAAATATTTAAAAGAAGAAACGATGAAATTATTAGAAGGAAAAGTAGCTATTGTGACAGGGGCAGCTCGTGGAATAGGAAAGGCAGTGGCCTTGCGCCTTGCTCAAGATGGTTGTGCTATTGCTTTCACCGATTTAGCTTATGATGATAAGGCTAAAGCAACAGAGACAGAAATAGTCGCCTTAGGCGTGAAAGTTAAGGGCTATACCGCTGATGCTTCTTTGTATGACGACACGCATGCCATAGTAGAACAAATTGTAAAAGATTTTGGGCGCATTGATGTACTGGTAAACAATGCCGGTATTACCCGTGATGGTTTGCTGATGCGGATGAGCGAAGCCCAGTGGGACTTGGTAATCAATGTTAACCTGAAATCTGCTTTCAACTTTATTCATGCTGTAATCCCTACCATGATGCGCCAAAAATCGGGCAGTATTATCAACATGAGTTCTGTGGTTGGCGTATCAGGCAACGCTGCTCAGGCTAATTATTCCGCTTCAAAGGCCGGTATGATTGGCTTGGCAAAGTCGGTGGCTAAGGAGTTGGGCTCGCGTGGGATTCGCGCTAATGCTATTGCTCCCGGCTTTATTGTTACGGAGATGACTCATCAACTTTCCGATGAAATACGCGAAAAGTGGATAGATCAAATACCCTTACGCCGATGCGGTACTCCGGAAGACGTAGCTAATGCAGTCCTTTTCCTCGCTTCCGACCTCTCGGCTTATGTGAGCGGACAGGTAATTACCGTGTGCGGAGGAATGAATATGTAATAATTTTTATGAGTTATGAATTGATGGTAAATAGTGAAAAGGTAAAAAGCCAATTTAAGAACCCCGAAGGGCTCGACAAAGTCAATTTAAAGATTTAAAAATTCAATAACTTTACACACTTTTAACTTTATAAACTTTACATCATGAAAATAACGATTTTAAAATATACAGTTCTTTTGCTGATTGTGGCAGGATGTTTTACTTCTTGCGAAAAAGGTAATGTCCAATTATTGGAAGGTACACGATGGAAACTGATAGGCATTGTTGACGTACAAACAGGCGACTTGATAGAACTTGAACCAATAAATTGCAACGAATATTATACACTTACATTCGATACAGGTAGTACCTTTCAGACTTTTTCATCAGTAAATGAATTGCAAGGTATTTATAAGGCAGATTATACCAATCAAACAATACAAATTGTCAATTTTGGAGGAACTAAAATGGGTGAATTGGGAGATGGCAATTTATATGCTGATCCTTTTGGGGAGATGGCAATTCAGTCATTTTCTCTACAAGGAAGTGAATTGAAATTGTACTACAATGACAAAAAAAATTATTTGAAATACAAAAAAAATAGGAGATTAAAATGAATATTAGCAAGTTTATAATAGTTCTGCTGATTTTTACAGGAAGTTTGGGTTCTTGTAAAACTATAGCTTCGGAAGAAGTATTTAAGCCGATAATACCAAATGAGGACTTAATTGCTTTTTTTGAAGAGCATTTACCTCGGCTCAAACCGTCTATTTTCTTAGAATGTTTCTTTTTTGACAAAGAGGATAGAGAGGATAAATGTATAATAATTAATAGTGAAGATGAATTTAGAAAAAGTTTTTCTTGCTCATTAATGATACTGCCTGCTATAGATTTTGATTCACATACGCTTATTATTGGTCAACACCAGGTGCCTTGTATTTGTGATTACATTGTTGAACAAGAGATTATTGTAAAATCAGAGGAAGTGATATTAAATTTAAGATGGGGATGCCCTGATGGCTCTTATAGTGGCTTTGGTACGCTTTCTTATTGGGGACTATACCCGAAAATTCAGGCAAAGGAAATTAGTGTAAACATTATAAATCAATAAAACCTGTGAAAAAGTTCGTATGTGTAGTAATTTGTGTTTTGGGTTTGTATCAATATGGATGGACTCAGCAGACAAATAAATTTGGACAATTGGAAAGAGTAGGAGATTCTATTTTTATAGTGGAAAACGGAAGACGTTATGTTGTAGATAGAAATGTAGTAACAGTCAAGTTAAAGCCTGGAGTCGATAAAATTGGGAAAAATTTAAAAGAACTTCGTTTCAATCGGTTAGGTTATATTGACCTTCCAGTACCTGAAGATGTTGATATTGAAGATTATGTATCAATGCTGGAAAAGATAGGTGATTTTGATATTGTTGAATATAACAATATAGGTGAGTATTGTATAGTTCCCGATGACACACGCAGAAGTGAGCAATGGTATCTCAATAGCATTAATGCATATTCTGCTTGGGATATTACAATGGGTAATTCTAATGTTATCGTTGCTATTCTTGATTCGGGAGTGGATTGGATACACCCAGATATAGGGGACGGCATCGATGGATATAATAACATAAATACATTACTTGGGTGGAACTTTGAATTAAATAACAATAATGTAATAACAACTAATGGACATGGAACAAGAGTAGCAGGTATTGTTGGTGCTAAAACCAATAATGCAAGAGGAATAGCAGGCATCTCTGGCGGAAATCATTCTTCCGGTGTTACGTTACTTCCTATATGTACCGGTACTGGGGCGCCGAATACTGCTATTATTGATGATGCTATTATTCATGCAGTAGATAACGGGGCAAGAGTAATTCAACTTAGTTTAAGTGTAGGACAAACCAATGCCATTAACGATGCTATTATTTATGCAATACAAAACAACGTGGTTGTTGTTTGCGCTTCAGGTAATAACGGACAGACTGTGAGTTATCCAGCCTCACATGAAGATGTAATAGCGGTAGGGGCTATTGATAAAAATAATACACGTGCATCCTTTTCAAATTATGGAATAAATTTAGATGTGGTTGCGCCTGGTGTTGACATATTGAGTACTACTTTAAATAATGATTATAATAGTCAAGATGGGACATCTTGTGGTGCAACATTAAAATTTAATAAATCAACAATCATAATCCATAATTCATAAATAATAAATAATAAAACCAAATTATGAAAAAAACATTGTCATATCTCTTAGCTTGTTCCATATTGTTCGCCGCTTGCGCCCCTGGGATCAAAGTGTTGAATGTGGAATCGTTAGTGCCGGCAAAGTATCCGGTAGCTTACTCCGATAAATCTATTGCGATTTTGAATGCCTTGCATATCAATGCTGATGGAACTGTTAATTACGCTGATGGCTTTTTGGCTAATATGGTTGCCAAAGGCTTGAAAGATGGGATGGAAGCCTCGGAAATATTTCGTGGTTACGAGATTCCTGTTTATAACCTTACGCTGTCTAATGAAGAACAATACGAAGAATTGCAGGATGTAAACTACATGAACAGTATTGCTGAACAAACAGCGTCGGGCTTGCTGATTATTATCGATGACGTTAAAATTGCGCAACCTCAGCAAAGCATAAGTCAGGTATATCTTAATGCTTATTACGGAAAGGTTTTTTATGCTAAAATTTCTGTTCCCGTCGAAGCCATGTTCCGCTATTACGACTCCGAAAAGCAACTTTATATAGCTAATCATGCAGCGAGTGATACTATTCTTTGGGAAGCTATAGCATATAGAGCTACGGAAGCCCTCTCAAATCTGCCCGAAATGGGCGGGCTTGATACTTTAGCTGCTCAACAATTAGGAAAACTGATGGCCAAAGCTACTTTGCCACGATGGAGAGATGACAGGCGCTATTATTATGATTTGTCGGGTGCGAATGGTAATGCTGCTACTGCATACGCCCAGAAGAACAATTGGGAACAAGCCATGCATTATTGGGGAGTGATAGCTATGGAATCAACAGGGAAAACATCTGCCTACGCCGCATTTAATATGGGACTTGGCGCTGAGATGCTTGGCGATTATCCATTGGCTTTAGAATGGCTAACATTAGCAAAAGACACAGCCAATTTCCCTGAAATTGATGGCTATATCAAGCGCCTCCAACAGCGAATTAACGATAAAAATCTTATCCAACAGCAGTTGGTAAATTAAAATTATTTTGTACCTTTACGCTCCTTAAAATTAAGCCTCTTTAGCTCAGCGGTAGAGCAGCTCATTCGTAATGAGCAGGTCGTGGGTTCAAATCCCATGAGAGGCTCTATATCAATTATGAATTAAAAATTAAAAATTACGAATTATGAATTATATCCAATCTTTAGCACCCGTAATTCGTCATTCGTCATTCGTAATTATTACTTCTCTCTTAGTTTGCTCCTTGTTGTTCGCCGCTTGTAGTCCTATGATTAAAGTGGTGAATGTGGAATCATTAGTGCCGGCAAAGTATCCAGTAGCATACTCCGATAAATCTATTGCAATTTTGAATGCTTTGCATATCAATAATTTTGATAAAAGTGTTAGTAGCACTGATAGCCTTTTAACCAATATGGTTGCTGAAGGCTTGAAGCAAGAGTTGGAAGCTTCGGATATATTCTGGGACTACGATATTCCTGTTTATAACCTCACGCTGGTTTGTAATGAAAACCAATGCGACGAATTGTGGGATACCGACTACATGGACAGTATAGCCGAACAAACAGCGTCGACCCTGCTGATTATTATCGATAGTGTTAGAATAGGGCGTCCTCAGCAAAGCATAAGCCGGCATGCTAATTATTTAAATCCGTATTTGAATCTTTATGGAAATGTTTTCTCTGCCAAAGTCTCTGTCCTTGTCGAAGCCCTGTTCCGCTATTACGACTTCGAACAGCAGCAGTATATAGTCAATTATGCAGCGAGTGATACTATTGTTTGGGAAACTATAGCGTACGAAGCTGCGGAAGCCATAGCCAAACTACCCGAATCGAATGCTCTTGATACCTTAGCTGCTCAACAATTAGGAAAACTGATGGCTAAAGCTACCTTGCCTCAATGGAGCGCTGAACTGCGCCATTATTATGGCTTTTCGGGAGCGAATGGTAATGCTGCTACAGCCTTTGCCGAGAAGAACAATTGGGAACAAGCCATGTATTATTGGGGACAGATAGCTATGAAATCAACAGGGAAAACAACCGCTTACGCTGCATTTAATATGGCGCTGGGCGCCGAGATGTTAGGCGACTACCAATTAGCTATAGACTGGTTGATATTAGCGAAAAACACAGCCAATCTTCCGGGAACCAATAGTTATATCAAGCGCCTCCAACAACGAATTAACGATAAAAATCTTATCCAACAGCAGTTGGAAGATTAAGCCTCTATTGTGAAACTATTTAACCATATATGTAACAACAACCCAACGTCATTGCGAGGACTGTGTGCGCGAGTTTGTGTGTTGGGAAGCAGGACGAAGCAACCTCGTCACTTACAGGTTATCTTAATTAGAACTGTTTTTTGCCTTTTACTTACTGCCTGCAGCAACCCCTGCCCTTCTCAGCCGGATGCTGAAGCCTTGTACCTGCCGCAATATGCTAAAGGCTTTTGGATTGAACAATCGGGCGACGATAAAGTGTTGCATATTAAAAACCCCTGGCAGAGGGCCGAAGGCGTACAGTATAACTATCGTTTAGTGCCTCGTGAAAATAAAGATGCCTTGCAGGTTTCGTTGATGAATATTCCTGTGCCGCTGCAGCGGGTAGTTTGTCTTTCAACTACTCACTTGGCTTACATAAACGCGCTGCAGGAAACGGAAACCGTTATCGGTATTTCAGGCTCGGGCTATGTCTCGAATCCGTTTATTCGTGCAGCGGTGAGCGAAGGCAGCGTGAAAGATGTTGGCTACGAAGCCGGCATCTCTTATGAAACCTTAGCCCTTATGCAGCCAGATGTGGTTTTTGCTTATGGCGTGGCCGGCGAAATGAGCGCAGTAGCCGATAAACTCAACAGCATGGGCATCAGAGTAGTATTTTTGGGCGATTATTTGGAAGACTCCCCCTTGGGCAAAGCCGAATATATGATGGCCATCTCAGCCTTTTATAATAAAGAAAAGGCAGCCGACTCGCTCTTTGCAGCCATAGCCGAAGATTATAACGCAGCCAAAGCCTTAACGGCTGAGTTGACTTATCAACCGAAAGTAATCTTAAATGCTCCTTGGCGCAATGCCTGGTACATTCCCGGAAAGGCCAACTACCTTTCTGCGCTTATAGCCAACGCAGGAGGGGAAGTGCTGGGCGCCCGTGAAGATAGTCGCGACAGCGCTCCGTTAAGCTTGGAAAAAGCATATATCTATGCCTTGCAGGCTGACTACTGGTTACATCCCAATGCAGTTCGCAGTTTAGTAGAATTAAAAAATAGTGATACGCGCTTTGCCAATACACCGGCCTTTAGGCAACATCGCGTTTTTAACAACACCCTTCGTCGGACGCCCGAAGGCGGAAGCGATTTTTGGGAATCGGGCGTAGTGCAGCCCCACATTATACTCCGCGATTTAATTAGGATTTTGCACCCAGACTTGTTGCCTGAACACCGGCTTGTGTATTATGAGCAGATTAAGTGAATGCTTATTTGTTGATTTGCTTATTTGTCGTGAAGCGTTATTTATATATCATTCCGGAATGGATCAAAAAACATATTTGTAAGCGCAGGTGGATATTCCAACAAATTCATTTTTAAAATGTTGGTACTTTGCTTTTTACGCAAATAATTTCTGTATATTTTCCTTGTAACGCTCACGTACCAATCTTCTTTTTACCTTTAAAGTAGGGGTAAGAATTTCGGTTAATTGCGACCATTCGTCGGGAATAAGCTCATACCTTTTAATTTGTTCCGTATCGCCAAAGAAGGCATTGTATTTTGCAATTTCTCTTGCAAAACGTTTCATTATATCCGGGTTTTTTACTAATTCCTGCGGAGTTGTATAAGGGATCTCGTGTTTTACACACCAAGTTTGAAGAAAATTAAAATCAGGAGAAATTAATGCCGCTGCAAATTTTTCACCTTCTCCAACAACTACAATATTTTCAATGAAAGGTGATTCTGCAAATTTTTCTTCAATTAATTGCGGATTAATATATTTCCCGAAAGAAGTCTTAAAGATATTTTTCAATCGTCCGGTAATAAATACCTGCCCTTTTTCGTTGACTCTGGCAAGGTCGCCGGTGTGGAACCATCCTTCGCTGTCGATAACTGAGCGTGTCAGCTCCTCGTCTTTGTAATAACCAAGCATAACATTATGCCCACGACAGCAAAGTTCACCACTTGCTGCGATTTTAATTTCTACTCCGGATAAGGAGAATCCTACCGTACCTGCGTCGCGCCCATTTTTTTCACGACAACTAACGGCTATTACAGGCGATGTTTCGGTAAGCCCGTATCCTTCAAATACAGGCATTCCTATAGCAGAGAAAAATGAAGCCAAGCGAGGTTGAATGCTTGCCGCTCCTGAAACTACAATATCAAAATTACCACCAATATTTTTTCTAATTTTACTAAAAATCAACTTGTCGGCAATCTTATGTTTCAGATTGTACCAGAAAGTTCTTTCGTGGTCCTGAATTTTGTATTTAGTCGCTAAGGATACCGCCCAACGGAAGAGTTTTTTCTTTAGCGGCGGGAGATTATTGCTTGAAGTATAAATTTTATCATAAATTTTTTCCAACATTCGAGGCACAGTGGTCATCATGGTAGGTTTTACCTCCTTGATATTTTCTGCAATAGTTCCTAAATTTTGAACATAATACACCGACATCCCAAGATATTGGTACAAGAAGACCAAACATCTTTCATAAGCATGGCATAAGGGAAGAAAGCTTAAAGCGGTTTTTGACCATTTTTTCGGTATCCTTTCTAAACTAAACAATTGATTTACAATATTACTATGAGATAGCATAACTCCTTTTGGCGTACCTGTTGTTCCGGAAGTGTAAATAATTGTAGCGCAATCGGAAGTTTGTACTTGAGCTTTTCTTTTTTCTAACTCTTCAGGGTGCTGTTTACTTTTACCTAAATCAATTAATTGTTGAAAGAAAGGAAATTTCTTACGGTCAATAAAAGTATAAATATGCTTTAAACCGGGAAGTTCTGACATAATATGTTCAATTTTTCCCATAATTTCAGCCCCTTCCAAAATTAGCATCTTAGCTTCGCAATGGCCTAAAATATACAAATAGTCGGCTTCCGTAAGGGTTGGGTAAATTGGAACTGTTATGGCGCCTATTCGCATAATAGCCATATCCAACATATTCCATTCAGGTCGGTTATTGGCAATTATCGCCACCTTATCGCCGGGTGCAATGCCTGACTCAATCATTGCATAACTTAGGGCTGTTACATTATCGACATATTCCTGCAAAGAGTATTTTCGCCACTCCTTATCCGGTTTTCCGGCTAATGCAACCTGCTGCTCAGGATACAATGCCTGATAGCGTTCTAAAATGTCAAAAATTCTGGTAATTTTCATAGATTTTGGTATAAAAATAAGTTGCAAATGTAATTAAAAAAAAATAAAAAATCCAAACATCTCTGTTATTTATTTATAAACATCATTAAATCAAGTTAAACAGCCGTTTCCAACGGATATTCTTCGGGAAACTCTTATTGCTATCGGTTGACATCCAAATCATGGCGGGCGTGCCTACAATATGGTCTTCAGGGACAAAGCCCCAATAGCGGGAATCCAAGGAGTTATGCCGATTATCGCCCATCATGAAATAATAATCCATTTTGAAAGTGTAACTGTCGATTTCTATATCATTAATATATATAGTAGTCCCATCAATCTTTAAGTTGTTGCGTTCATACACCTCTATAATACGGCGATATAAGGGCAGATTTTCAACGGTTAATTGCACAGTAGCTCCCTTAGTCGGCACCCACAACGGACCGAAATTATCGCGTGTCCACTGGAAATTGCCCTCAAAGGGGAAGATAGTCAAGGCCGAGTCGGGATAATCCGGCGGATAAATATCGTCATACTGCTCTATTTCCACTACAATGGGTATTTCTTTTAATTGTTTGACATTTTCATCGGTTAAAAAGATACAGGAATAACCGGGTAAATGATTACTGAATACCGTTTCATGTATGGCAACTCCCATTTTTCCCAATACTAAAGAATTAATGGGCGTTCCGTTGGTTTTTACGTAATAAGCATACTGAATACCTGGGATTTCTTTTTGGGGAATACCATTGATAAGAACCCTGCCATGTTGCAGTTCGAGGGTATCGCCGGCCATAGCTACACAACGTTTCACATAATTATCCCTTTTATCCACAGGGCGGACAATCAGTGGGCCGAAAGTAGCTACCGTATAAGCTTTTCCGCTCAACCGTACATATTTATAGTAGTCTTCCATAGGCGCTTTACTCAACACTGTGTCGCCGTGGGGAAAACCGAAAACCACAATATCGTTGCGCTCTACCTTGTGGCGGCCGACCATACGGCGGTAATCCCACTTAACCCATTCAAGGTAGGATGGCGTATTTAATAAGGGGACGCTATTGTGAATTAAGGGTAATGACAACGGCGTTTCGGGCACACGCGGGCCATAGTACGACTTGCTGACGAAGAGATAATCGCCGGTCATCAACGTACGCTCCATTGACGAGGTGGGAATTACGTATGCCTCATAAAAATACATACGTATAAATGTTGCGGCAATTAGGGCAAAGATAATCGCATCTAACCAGTCGAGCCAAACATTGCGTTTTTCGCCTTCTTTGTAGCGTTTTTTCCAGAAAGCCCATTTCACTTTCTTTGTAATGTAGATATCGAAGATTACTACTAATCCGAATAGCCACCAGTAGTTCGACAGCCAAATTACCCACAGCAGGTAAGCAAATGCCACTACTCCGAATTTAAACCATTTGTTGGAAAGAATTTCTCGAATTTTTCTCATAAAATTATTTTTTTACGTCGTTTATCTTAATTACTATTTAGAAAATTAGTCATTACCAATTCTGCCTCTGCCTTGGCCTGACTTAGGTTATCATTGATAATGATCGCATCGAATTTTTCAGCGAAGGCCATCTCTTCTTCGGCTTTTCCTAAGCGGCGCCGAATAGCTTCAGGCGTGTCTGTTCCCCGCGTTTCCAAGCGTTGCTTCAGCGCTTTAATAGAAGGAGGCCGCACAAAGATTGACAGGGCTTGTTCACCGTATAATTGCTTGAGGGTTACGCCGCCGCACACATCTATGTCGAAGGCAATCACATTTCCTTTTGCCCAGATACGTTCTACCTCGCTTTTAAGCGTGCCGTAACAAAGTCCGGGATATACCTCTCCCCATTCTACAAACTCGCCTTTATCCGCTCGCGCTTTAAATTCTTTGGAACTCAGGAAAAAGTAGTCGTGTCCGTCTTTTTCTTTCCCCCTTGGCGCACGGTTGGTAGCCGATACGGAAAACTCCAATTGCGGAAATTGCTGTAGCAAATGGAGCACCAGTGTTGTTTTTCCGGAACCGGAGGGAGCGGAGAAGATGATTACTTTGTTCATTGGTTATTTGTTGATTTGCTTATTTGCCTAATTGTCGTAAAAAATTAAAAATTAAGTGATTCGTCATTGCGGACCTGTTCCGCAATCTCCTTGTAAACGACGTACTACCTTTTTACCTTGCACCCTGTACCATTCATTTTTCATTATTCATTGTTCACCATCCTGCTTTTTCGCGCGAGTGTCCGACACATCATCTAATAACATTGTTCTTCGCGCTATATATATTTGTATAATCATCTGCTACTAAGGGTGCTTTGTTTGGAACAATAAGGTGAAAATAAGGTTGAAACTACTATAACCACTTCTAACTAAGCTTAACTACTTTAACTATCCTTTACCTTCCTTGCTCCCCCTCCTTGGGAGTGGGAGCAAGGAAGGTGTATTCATTACAACACATTAAGCAACTGTTCCTTAACCTTCTCAAGTTCATCCTTCATCTGCACAACAATACGCTGTATTTCAACGTGGTTGGCTTTTGAGCCTAAAGTATTGATTTCCCGTCCAATTTCCTGAGCGATGAAACCCAATTTGCGACCGGGAGCCTCTTCCTCCTCAGCGCTTTTTAAAAAGTAAGCACAATGTTGTTTCAACCGTATTTTTTCCTCTGTAATATCAAATTTTTCAATATAATAGATTAATTCCTGTTCAAAACGATTCTTGTCGTACTCAGCAGTTGGAATCTGTTCTAAATTTCCCAAAATACGTTGTTTAATGGTTTCTAATCGTTCATTTTCATAAGGCAGTACTTGAGCTAATAATTGGTCAATGGTTGTAATGCGTAGCAGGATATCGTTCATAATGGTTTTACCCTCTTCTCGCCTGAACTCATCAAAAGCAACGAGAGCCTTATTAAAGCACTCAAACACAAGCTCCCACTCTTTTGCATCCAATCCGTCAGTTTCCTGGGTCAAAATATCGGGCATACGTAAAATTCCGCTTACAAGTTGCGAGCGATCAACCGCTAAGCTCATTTCCGTTAGCAGTTGGTCGAGTTGTTTTAAGTAGGAGGTAAAGGCTAACTTATTGATTTCGGTTCCGGGCTTAGCATTGATAGTATCAACATTCATAAAAACGTCCACCTTGCCCCGTTGCACTACCTTATTTAACAGGTTGCGTATTTCCCATTCTTTATCACGGTAAATAATTGGAAGTTTGATATTCATATCCAAAGATTTACCGTTAACCGACCTGATTTCTATGCTGAATTGTTTGCCATTGTATGAGCAATTATGTTTACCGTAACCGGTCATGGATCTTGACATATTTTTAAAATATACAAATTAGTAATTTGCAAAGATACGAATTTTCAAAAAAAAACCTTACATTTGTAGTTCCTTATTATTTTAAATTTTAAAAAAGAAAAAACTATGGGAAAGATTAAAGTCGGCATCAATGGCTTTGGCCGCATCGGACGCTTGGTGTTCCGCGCCGCTATGGAAGAACGTAACGACATTGAAATTGTGGGCGTCAACGACCTTATTGATGTTAATTACATGGTGTATATGCTTCG
>JAIRUB010000242.1 GCA_031254635.1 Prevotellaceae bacterium
CAATGGCGATATTGCCGAATTGGTGAGCATACGCCGACACGAAGAGCGCTACGGGTTGCACTTTGCGAGGGCCGAACTGCGCTTTCCCGACTACGACGATGTGGAAATAACTGCTAAAATCATGCTCGACACCCTGCATTTGGAAACTCCTTCCTTAGATGCCGAGCGGCAAAAAGCGCTGTACGAAGGAGTGTTGGCCGACAATGCCCATATCAAGAGGAAGCCCGCCCGTAATCAGGCTGTGCGCGAAGATCCTTATTACAATGCGCTGCAAATCCGCTATGCCAATGCTGTTACCTGCCATAAAGCACAAGGGGGACAATGGAAAGCCATTTTTTTGGACTACCCGTTTTGGCCTGGTATGCCGCTAACCCTCGCAGATTTACGTTGGCTCTACACTGCTTTCACCCGCGCCACTGAGCAGTTGTATTTGGTAAATTTTCCGGGAAGTGAGTAAGTAGTCGTTCCTTAACAAGCCGATTTCAGGCGGCGATTATGGTTGCGTAATTTGTTCTTTAGATTAGAAAATTGACCGTCTAAAGCATTTGTAGTATTTGGTATCATCAACTCTTTATACTCATCAAAAACAAACAAATATGGCAAATGTCTTTTCAAACTCAAATACGCACTGCGCAAATGTTTATGCGTGTACTATTTGTATTTGGTGAAACTGGCACATTTGTATCGGAATATTAGCAAAAAGTCGGTATAATGGTCAAAAACAAGGTTTTATCACCACTTTTGACTATTAAGCCGAATTATCCTTCCCAAAAAGAGAAGATTTCAGAGATGAAAGCGCCGACAAGGGCTGTGATATTTTTGACGAATGCTTTTCCTTTCCCAATAAATGTTTTGCAGATGTACTAAAAGGATACGGAAAAGAAAATTGGGACTATCCGGACCCTCGATGTATAAAGGCTCCTAAATTTATACATGACCTGTTTCACGAATAATTGGCTTGTTCTAATGTTTCTTTTATAAGAGTTTACGATAAACTTCCAACAAATTTTCCGATGTTATTGCATCATTATACCTTTCCTGCGATAATTGTAAAGCATTTTTTTTGCATTTTTCATATAAAATATTGTCGATCAGCATTTTTCTCAACGCTTCCGCCAACTGCTCACTGTCATTGGGCGAGTATAACAAGCCTGCATTTTCTGCGATTTCGCTGAAAGAGCCTGCATTCGGTACAACGGCGGGTCTTCCGGCGGCAAAGGCTTCGCATAAATACAGCCCAAATGCCTCATTAAAGCGAATAGGGGCGCAAATAATGGAAATATCCTTGTAAAAATTGGTGTGTTCGTCCAAATTGTAATTGTTCCACCAAATAACATCGTGGGAATAGGGCTTTAAAATATTTCTGATACGATTGACAAATAGCTTATTTTCACGAGTATAACCACCTCCGATTTTTAATTTCAAATTAGGAATCGCATTCTCTTTTTTCAATCTCACAAATGCTTGCACCAAAATATCTAATCCATTTTCATAATTCATTCGATAATAAAATCCTATAGTGGGCTCTTTCGGATAATATAGGGACTTGTACTTTTCAATATTTACTCCGGGATAAACTATGTCTATTTCACCGATTTCAGGAACTCTATTTAAGGCAGCCGACTTATAAAATTCACTCGATGTAATAAAACTGTCAACATATTTTGAATTTTTTCCGATTGATTCCCAAGCTTCGCGGGCATATTGGCCTTCGAGGCTGTTTAACCATATTTCTTCGTCCTGCAACGAACAAACAACAGGAATATTGATGTGGCTTTTTATCGCTTTTGCAATTCCAATCAGCATTGAAGTTGACAGTTGAATAACATCAGGACAGTCGTGGGCTACAATCCAATCCATTATTTTTTCAGTTTGCTTGGTAAAATTTTTATCCTCGCCTTTTATCATAGAAAGGGTTATTCGCTCCATTCCTTTAGCAGATGTTATTCCTGAACGAGAAGAGGCCATACGTAAAAATGATGGAGAATCAAGGATTTTTTCAAAAAGGTGCGGCATCTTGCCTTTTTCAAAATATTTTTGCGCAACATAATAAGATGTCGCAGGAAAAAATAGCGGCGTATCGACACGAAACGATTGAGCGGTTAAGGGAAGATACAGAGGCATAATCACCACCTCCTGTCCCGCATTGCGCAAGGCTTGTGCATACAGATTGTCGCGAAAGCAGTTGCTGCAATAAAACGTGTCGCCTGAGCCGGGGATGATTAGGAGGATTTTCATAACATTTTGTTATTTTCCAATTTTTGAAGCAGCATATATCGGATAGATTTTTATATTTTGAAACATCCCAAAGTTTTCCATTGAACAACGGATACCGTATGAATATTTTTTTTCAGAAAGAAATTGCGCCATACTCCGCATCGAACCTTTTGTTCCCGACTTCACTTCTACAGGAACAATATCCGTATTGCATTGTACCACGTAGTCAACTTCAGCAGAACTACCCTGTTTCTCGCGTTGCCAATAATAAAGTTGAGTGGGATTGGTGCTTGGCGCTGATTTCAACAATTCCAAACCAACAAATAATTCAGCTAAAGTACCTTTATTTACTTGTTGCAAACTTTCGAAAGAAAGCAGTTGCCCCAAATCTAATCGTAAAAACCGTTGGTATATTCCTGTATCCAAGGGTAGGTATTTACGGTGTTTCGTGTTCATTTCAGCAGCTAAGGGCAGTCCATTTGACGAACTGTGCGTTACAGAATAAATAATTCCTGCAAGTTCCAACAGTTCAACGCTTTCCTTTATTTGTAACCGATTAGCACGTTGCGATGCATGAGCATAGGTAAATTTGCCTCCGGTTTGGTTTATCACAGATGCAAATATCTCGCGCAGACGCGATGAAGGTACACGTTCTTTGTATTTCGAAAAATCATTGTAAAGTGGTAACATCAAATCATCCAACACTTGTTGACATTCAAGTAAGGATCCGCCATGGGCATGAGTCGCCACTACTTCTGGCATACCGCCAATAAGCACGAAGCGCGACAATTGTTGCAAACATTTATGATGTATTGTATCTGAAAATGGTTTTTCGGGCGAAGCTTTTTGTAAAGCATCAGCCAACATATTTAAACCGATTGCCCGTAAATATTCATCGAAAGAAAAAGGATATAAAAACAAAGAGCGGATACGTCCTACGCCAAACGAGGGAAGTTCCTGCAAAGCAAACTCCAATAGTGAACCGGCTGCGATAACATGTAACTCGGGATATTCTTCATAAAAATAACGTAGCGAAGAAGTAGCCGGAAGGCAGGCTTGAATTTCATCCAAAAACAACAAGGTATGGCCCGCTACAATCGGCATTCCGTAAATTAGAGATAGTTCATTACATATCCGTTTTGGGTCTGCTCCTCTCTCAAATACCGCTTTAACATTGTGTTTTAGGTCGTCTCTTTCAAAATTTACTTCTACAAAAGAATCGAATTGTTTGCTCAATTCCCTTACGGTTGAAGATTTTCCTACTTGTCGTGCCCCTCGTAGTAATAAGGGTTTTCGATTTTCGACATCTTTCCATTGCAACAAGTCGATATCAACCTTTCGTTTTAAATATTCGCCTGTCATAAAATCAATTTTTATTTATTATTCATGGTGCAAAGATAATAGTTATTTTCTTTATGACAGCAATAATAGTATTTTTTTTTGTTTTTAATACTCAATAAAAAATAAAATTTAATATTTTAATACCAATAATAGTTCTATTTTATGGGTATTTTTGCATTATATTATTGTTTATCAAATATTTAAATAATTATTTTCTAACCCCATTCTACATCCATCGTCTTTTTCTGAAGAAATAAACACCCACAGCCGATAAAAATATGGATGCCATGATGACAATAAAAAATTCCGGAGTCCAAATTTCCGAGGTTTTTTCCAAGTTCATCCCAAAATAACTCGCAACAAGCGTTGGGAACATCAAAACAATTGAAAACGAGGTAAGGCGTTTCATAATCACGTTCACATTGTTCGAAATTACAGCGGCAAAGGCATCCATCATGCCCGACAAAATATCGCTGTAAATGTTTGCTGTGATACGCGCTTGTTGCACTTCGATTTCCACATCTTCGAGCAAATCTTCGTCGAAAGGTTTTTGTGTTCTTGGAAGTATTCCCTTGAATTTTTGCAGCAGCAATTCGTTGCCGCGCAAGGAGGTTATGAAAAGCACCAAAGTCCGTTCGATACGCATCATTTCGAGCAACTCTTCGTTGCGAATAGATTTTTGCAATTGATTTTCCGCATCTTTAATTTCAGCATTGAGGCGTTTCAGGTATTTCATAAACCACACCGACGACGAAAGTAAGAAGTGAAGTATCAAGTCATTGGCATTTTTTCGCTGAAACGATTTTCTACGGGAAAAATGGATAAGGTCGTCAAGCATTTCCACATCGTGATGACAAATGGTGATGAATTTTTCGCCCGATGTTAAAATACCCATGGGCACGGTTCCGAAAAATTCACCTTCTTCCTTAAGTTTATAGGGAACACGGATGATAATCATTCGCCAATCCTCTTCGTTCTCGATACGCGGACGCTCTTCTGGGTCTTCAATGTCGTTAAGAAAAGAAGATGGCACGCCAAATTCATTTTCTAAAATTGTTAAATCCCTACGGGAAGGGGTAACAACATTCACCCACACATCGTCGGAGTATTCTTTGGTTTCCTGAAACCCATTTTTGCTGATTAAATACTTGATCATCGCGAAAAATTTTTAAAGATTTATGAGAGGCGATGATCGTCGAACAATAGACTAACCTCGCCTGTTAAAGCAGTTTTTTGAACACCTATAACTCGGTCCGTCGTCCATAATTTGATTAATTTTTGTTTTGCAGGTGCAAAGGTAATATTTTTATTCAATATACCAAAACGTAATTAGTACTTCGCCCTCCTGCTTTACCTTGACTCAAAATGCCTTTTTCAATTAAGTCTTTAATGTCGCGCAAGGCAGTATCCCCAAAGTCGGTCTTCACTTAAATCTTGTGTGTAATTTTGTGTGGCATCAAGCATCACTTCAACATAGATATGGCTGAATATTTGAAATTGAAAGAATTGGAAATAGGGATTTATTATACGGCTGAGATGGACGAATTTTGCTCTTTTGTGGAAAACAAGCATAATCAAAGATGGACGTGGT
>JAIRUB010000247.1 GCA_031254635.1 Prevotellaceae bacterium
CGGCGCGTCAAGGATGCCGCGCCCTACAAAATTAATTTTAGACAACACAAAATCAACTGCTTGATCAACCATTTCAAACAAATTACCCTTGTAAATTTGATAGGAGGGTATCGGTTTCTCCACTCTTATTCCGTGAAAATGAGCGCATTTTACTTCCGATGCAATAAAAAAACGTTGAGGCTGTTTGCCGAAAAGCAAGATAGCGGCATTGGTTATGCGGCTATCTTTTAATAAATTTAAATGAGTTAAAATAGTTTCTACAGAAGTATCAACCGATAAAGGGAAATTTCTTTTTGCACCGGCTAAGGCTGTGAAGTCCTTAACTTTTTGAGCGTCTAAATCATCTATAGTAGCTTCTCTATTCAATGTTGCATCAAAGGGGGCAGTACGAATGTATTCCATTTCTTCTAAATAGCGGACTAAAGAAGCATACACTCCTGCCTTCAGCTCGGTAATAGATGAGAATCCTTTTCTAACTACTAATTGTTCAGCCTTTTTGATTAATGCCAATTCTTTGGGATTTCTTTCCGTTGGTTTGTGGTTAGTTATAAAAATTAATCTTGGTTTATGATGAACGGCAGCAAAATAAAACTCTCTCTCGGTAGGTGAAATTCCATCGGCATCTTCATAGCCATATTCTTTCCCAAACAATCCAATGTATAAGTCACATTTTTCTACTTCTTTCAAATAGATAGCAGAGACTGAATGGTTAGCTGCCGGGAGGTTCTCAAATATAAATGGTTCGAAGAATAACCCAAGCATGGCATCAGAAGTTAAGTAGTTGAAAAGCATTTGCCGTTCTTCTACAAACTCCAACTGTACACTACTGATAAATATCTTAATTTTCCTCATAATCAATTCACCCTTTACCTTTCACCTTGTACCCCAAATCCATTTTCAATTTTCAACTTTCAATTCTCAATTCTCGTCTCCTTCCCATCCTTTGTCAACCCAATGCGCAGGGTTTCGCCAATCTTGATTTTTTGCTGCAAGACGGTTTCGGCAATGGGATCTTCAAAATAACGCTGTATGGCTCTCTTTAAGGGACGGGCGCCGAATTGCGGATCGTAGCCCTGTTCAGCAACAAATTTCTTGGCTTCGGCGCTAATTTCTATTTCATAAACGGCACGCTTAATGCGGCTGTACAATTCGTCTAACTCAATATCTATAATCTTGTAAATATCGTCCTGACTGAGGGAGTTGAATAATATCTGCTCATCGACACGGTTCAGAAACTCGGGCGTAAAGGTTTTCCGCAGCGATTTTTCGATGATGCTGCGTGTGTTTTCGGCGATGTTGCGCTTGGTGGCATTGGCAAAACCTACCCCTTGGCCAAAATCTTTCAGCTCGCGGCTGCCAATGTTCGACGTCATAATCAACACCGTGTTGCGGAAGTCGATTTTCCTGCCGGTGCTGTCGTTCAACATTCCTTCATCTAATACTTGTAACAATAAGTTGAAAATATCAGGGTGCGCCTTTTCTATTTCGTCTAACAATACCACGGCGTAGGGTTTGCGGCGCACGCGCTCTGTCAGTTGTCCGCCCTCCTCATAGCCCACATAGCCCGGAGGCGCTCCGATAAGTCGGCTGAGCGCATATTTCTCCATATATTCACTCATGTCGATACGAATCATATTGTCGGCCGAGTCGAACAGATATTCGGTAAGCACTTTTGCCAACTGCGTTTTGCCAACGCCTGTTGGCCCTAAGAACACAAAGCTGCCGATGGGCTTATTCGGATCTTTGAGGCCTGCCCTGTTGCGCTGAATGGCACGCACCAACTTATCAACAGCCTCGTTTTGGCCAATCACCTTTCCTTTGAGTGCCTTGCCCATTTTCATCAGGCGGGCGCTTTCGGCTTCAGCTACGCGGTGAATGGGGATATTAGCCATCATTGATACCACTTCAGCTACCTTTTCGGCGTCCACAGTTTCGCGGCACTTTTCTTGCTCGGCTTGCCATATATCTTGTGCGTGGCCTAAATCTTTCTGTAGTTGCACTTCCTCGTCGCGCAGCGCTGCAGCCCTAATGTAATCTTGCGCTTTCAGCACCTTCCGTTTTTCTTCGCGCAGGGTTTCCAATTTATTTTCTAATTCTTCAATATTGGAAGGCGCTATCACCTGAGCTATGCGGACACGTGCGCCCGCCTCGTCCATAGCGTCTATGGCTTTGTCGGGTAAGCAGCGGTCGGTGATGTAGCGTTGTGTGAGATACACACAGGCGCGCAACGCTTCCGGCGTGTATAAAGCATTGTGGTGTTTTTCGTAGCGTTCCTTAATGTTCATAAGAATTTCAACCGTTTCGTCGGGCGAGGTAGGTTCTACCATAATTTTCTGGAAACGCCGCTCCAGCGCCCCGTCTTTTTCTATATGTTGACGGTATTCGTCGAGCGTAGTGGCGCCTATACATTGAATTTCGCCGTGTGCCAGCGCAGGTTTAAGCATATTGGCAGCATCTAAGGAGCCGCCTGCTCCGCCGGCGCCAACCAAGGTATGCAATTCATCGATAAATAATATCAGGTTAGGCGTTTTGGTTAGCTCGTTGAGGATAGCTTTCATACGTTCTTCAAACTGGCCGCGGTACTTGGTTCCCGCCACGATAGAGGCCACATCTAAGGCTATAATGCGCTTGTCTAACAAAATGCGCGACACCTTGCGCTGGGCGATGCGTAGCGCCAATCCCTCTGCTATGGCCGATTTACCAACACCCGGCTCGCCAATCAGTGCAGGATTGTTCTTCTTGCGGCGGCTCAAAATTTGGGCTAAACGCTCAATTTCCTTTTCGCGGCCGATTACAGGGTCTAATTTCCCTTCTTTAGCAGTGGCCGTGAGGTCAACGCCATAATTGTCCAACACCGGCGTATCGCTTTGCGGTTTGGTATTGAGCATAGCGCTTGAAGATGAACTGTTTGCTTTGGGAGAAGAACTATTCTTAGTGCCTTTATTTTCTATCTCGTCATCATCTTCCTCATAATCAACGCTTGACTTAATAGGCGCAGGTTGGTTGGTAAATTTAGCATAAACTGAAGCGTAATCTATGTCATATTCTTTAAAAATAGGCATAAGTGCAGGGTGCAGGCCCTCTTCTTCGTGCAGTATGGCCAACAAAAGATGAATTGCAGAAGGCTGATTATCTTTGGTATTACGGGCTTCTAAAGTCATTTTACCTATAATCTGCATTGATTCAGGTGTAATATTGATTCTTTTGCTTTCCTCAAAGGGAATAGCTTGGCTTTTTTTAACTAATTTTTCAATTTTCTTTTTAAGTAGCTGAGGGTTTGCAACAAAGCCTGTAATTAATTTTACCGCATTGTTATCGTTATGGCGTAAAATGCCCAGCACCAAATGTTCGGGGAATACATTACAATCTCCTAACCTCATAGCTTCTTCGCAACTGTAAGTGATAATCTTATTAACTTCTTCCGTAAATGATAATCCTAAATTCATCGTTTTCAATTCATAAAATAAACTACAAAAATACAAAAAAAATATGACTTTTAATTGTTGAAAACTCTTTTAAAAAAATGTTCGTTAATTGAATATTTTTTCGTACCTTAGCGTTCTTTTTGTAAATAAGTTAAAAATGATTGAAAACAACGAAAACACAGAGCGGATTATCAAAGTCAATATAGAAGAGGAAATGAAATCCTCCTATATCGACTATTCTATGTCGGTAATCGTGTCTCGTGCTCTCCCTGATGTGCGTGACGGATTGAAACCTGTACATCGCCGTATTCTTTTCGGAATGTCGGAACTTGGCTTGTCGCCGGGTAAACCTTATAAAAAATCGGCGCGTATCGTGGGCGATGTGATGGGTAAATACCATCCGCACGGCGACTCGGCCTTATATGAAGCGATGGTGCGTATGGCGCAGGAGTGGAGCTTGCGCTACCTCTTAGTCGATGGTCAGGGCAATTATGGCTCTGTGGATGGCGACCAGGCAGCGGCGATGCGTTATACCGAAGCCCGCCTGCAAAAAATGTCGGAAGATGTGCTGGCCGACTTGGATAAAAATACAGTGGACTTTCGTCCCAATTATAGTGAAGAATATATGGAGCCGTCTGTCTTGGCTACCAAAGTTCCTTTATTGTTAATCAACGGCGCTTCGGGTATTGCTGTGGGTATGGCCACCAATATGGCCCCGCATAATCTTACGGAAATATGTAATGCCATTTGCGCTTATATCGATAATAACAATATCACTACTGAGGAATTGATGCAGTATGTGAAAGCGCCCGATTTTCCTACGGGAGCTACCATCTATGGTATTCAAGGAATAAAAGAGGCCTACGAAACGGGTAGGGGACGTGTGGTGTTGCGCTCCAAAACCGATGTGGAAACCTCTTCCAGTGGCCGCGAAACCATTGTCATCAGCGAGATTCCTTATCAGGTTAATAAAAAAGAACTGATTGAAAAAATTGCTGCCTTGGTAGAAGAAAAGAAGGTGGAAGGCATTGCTTTTGTAAACGATGAAAGCGACCGCAACGGTATGCGTATTGTTGTAAAACTGAAGCAGGGCGCGGTTGCTAATGTGGTGCTCAATAATTTGTTTAAATATACTGCACTGCAAAGCGCTTTTTCTATCAACAATATTGCCTTGGTTGACGGACGGCCTTGTTTACTTTCGTTAAAACAGCTGTTGAAATATTTTGTGCGCCATCGCCACGAAGTGGTGGTACGTCGTACACGTTATGAATTGGAACAGGCAGAAAAAAGAGCGCATATCCTCGAAGGCTTGTTGATTGCCTTAGACCACTTAGATGCTGTAATTGCATTGATTCGTGCATCTAAAACACCAGAAGAAGCCCGTAATGGATTGATGAGCCAATTTGGTTTATCTGAAATTCAGGCTACCGCCATTATAGAAATGCGCCTACGCCAGCTTACCGGCCTTGAACGCGATAAAATTAAAAATGAGTACGCCGATTTACAAAAACTGATAGCCGAACTTAACCGCATTTTATCGGATGTAAATTTACAATTGCAGATTGTAAAAGACGAAACCATTGTCATTCGCGACAAATATGGCGACGAGCGTCGCACGGATATTGTATTAGCTGCCGGCGAATTTAATCCCGAAGATTTTTATGCCGACGAAGATATGGTGATTACCATTTCGCACATGGGTTACATTAAACGTACTTCCTTGCAGGAATATCGCCTGCAAAACCGCGGCGGAGTGGGGGCTAAGGGCAGCAATACACGTGATGAAGACTTTTTAGAGCATATCTATGTCGCCAATATGCACAGTACTATGCTGTTCTTTACCCAGAAAGGTCGTTGCTACTGGCTCAAGGTGTATGAAGTACCTGAAGGAACTAAGGCTTCTAAAGGCCGCGCTATTCAAAATGTCATAAATATAGAACCCGACGACAAGGTTTGCGCTTACATTAATGTAAAAAATCTGAGCGAGACAGACTATATTAACAATAATTATATTGTTTTATGTACCAAACGCGGCACAGTGAAAAAAACTTCTTTGGAAGCCTATTCGCGTCCTCGTGCTAATGG
>JAIRUB010000021.1 GCA_031254635.1 Prevotellaceae bacterium
CGGCGCGGTAATAGGCAAGAAAGGAAAGCCTTGCCGGAAATAGTTAAGCTGTTGCTCTACTTGTTCAACAGTAATACCCAACTGTTGCAATTGCTGATGGTCGAATAGCGTTAACATAGCTGTGAAATTTTAAACCCTGATATACAAATGACTTAACAGAAAACAAGCGCAAGGTACATAAAATTTCAGACAAATTTACTAACTTGCGGGAAATTTACTGTTTAAATGAATATTTTTTATTGATGGATTCCTTTTTAGCTTCTTTAAGCCCCACTCAGCGTGAAGCCGTTGTTAACTACCGGGGGCCATCGTTAATTATAGCCGGAGCCGGCTCGGGAAAAACCCGCGTACTCACTTACCGTGTTGCTTACCTTTTACAGCAAGGCGTGGCGCCGTACAATGTGCTGGCGCTAACCTTCACCAACAAGGCTGCCAATGAGATGAAAGAACGTATCGGCCAATTGGTTGGTAAAGAAAAGGCGCAACGCCTGTGGATGGGTACCTTCCACGCTATTTTTTCACGCATCTTGCATATAGAGGCCGAACGACTTGGTTTTCCAACGAATTTCACCATTTACGATACAACCGATAGTAAGAGCGTGATAAAAAGTTGTATTAAAGAAATGGGGCTCGACGATAAGCTGTACAAGCCAAGCGTAGTGTTGGCGCGTATTTCTATGGCGAAAAATAATTTAGTGACGGCTGCGGCTTACCAATCGAATGCTCAGGCGCAGGCCGACGATCAGGCTGCCCGCCGACCACGAATTGGCGAGATTTATCAATTATATACGAAGAAATGTCGCTTTTCGGGCGCTATGGATTTTGATGACTTGTTGTTATTTACCAATATCCTCTTTCGCGATTTCCCTGATGTGTTAGACAAATACCGCAGGCTTTTCCATTATATTTTGGTAGATGAGTACCAAGATACGAATTATGCGCAGTACCTTATTGTGCGAAGGTTGGCAGAGCCTGAGCGCAATATCAGCGTGGTGGGCGACGATGCCCAAAGTATTTATTCCTTCCGCGGCGCAAGGATTGAAAATATTCTTAATTTCCGTAAGGATTATCCCGATTATGCCGAATATAAATTAGAGCAGAATTACCGTTCCACACAAAATATTGTGAATGCCGCCAACAGCGTGATTGAGAAAAATCGCCGCCGGCTAAACAAGAAATGTTTTTCGGAAGCTGAAACAGGCGAAAAAGTTGGGCTTATCAAAGCCTTCACCGACCAGGAAGAAGCCTTTATGGTAGCCTCGTCTATAGCTTCAAGGCTCGCCGAAGATAATGCTGCCTATAATGAATTTGCCATTCTTTACCGCACCAATGCGCAGAGCAGGGTGTTTGAAGAAACCTTGCGGCGGAAGAATATTCCTTATAAAATCTATGGAGGCTTATCCTTTTACCAACGTGCTGAAATCAAGGATATGATTGCCTATCTGCGTTTGACTACCAACCCTAACGACAGCGAGGCTTTTAAAAGAGCCATACAAGTGCCGTCGAGGGGAGTGGGCGATACCAGTATGTCGCATCTTGAAGCGGCAGCAGTGGCGCGTGAAAAGAGTGTATATACGGTGTTGCAGGAATGTTCGACAGAGGAAATAGGCCTACGGGCGCCGGCATTCAAGAAACTCTGCGAATTTACCCGACTGATTGATGAACTGTCGGCGCAGCAATATCAACTCGATGCCTACGACTTTGCCATGATGGTGGCACAGCGCTCCGGACTGTTGCAGGAATACCGCTCCGATACTTCGCCAGAGGGGATAGCGCGGTATGAAAATATAGAAGAATTTTTTAACTCGATTAAAGAATTTGTTGATGAACAAACCGATAATGTAGAGCGCGAAGACCAACAGCTAAGCATTCACGAGTACCTTGAAAACGTAGCGCTGATTACCGACTTCGATACCGACAAACCTGAAGACAAGAACAAGGTATCATTGATGACTGCACATTCAGCTAAGGGCTTGGAATTTTCCTACGTGTATGTGGTGGGTATGGAAGAGAATCTTTTCCCTTCGGCGCTCTCGCTCTATTCTCCTGAAGAGATAGAAGAAGAACGCCGCCTGTTTTATGTAGCAATCACCCGCGCCAAGCGCAAGGCAACAGTATCGTGTGCCCACAGCCGCTATAGTTGGGGAAAGCCTGCCAGCAACCCACCAAGCCGTTTTCTGAAAGAAATAGATAGCCGTTATTTAGAGTATTCTCTACAGGGAGGCGAGAAAAGTAGTTACGATGAGGTCGGTGATTATAGCGATTTTCGTTCTTCAACTAATTTCAGGCGCAAGCCGCAGGTGCGCACATCCACTATGGAACCTTTGCAGCCCCGCCGCTCATCGCCTGTGTTGACTAAGCCGCCCCTGCCCAACTTTCGTCCCGACGACCCAGCCTTAATCAGGGAAGGGCAAACGGTAGAGCACGAACGCTTCGGCCGTGGAAAGGTGGAAAGCGTAGAGGGTGTATTACCTAACGCCAAAGCCCTTGTGCTATTCGATGACGATGACCCAAAAACACTTCTGCTCAAATTTGCCAAATTAAGGATTTGCAGAGATTAAGAAACTGTTTAAATTTGACAAAAAATTAATATAACTAATTAAAAATCAGTGGATTATTTTTATTATTATTTCATATCTTTTGATTATCAATAAAATAATTACCAAGATACATAAAATAATGGGGACTCCGAATAATTCATTTTTAACATTTTAATTTTTCAAAAAGCCGAAGTCCATTTAAACTTTCTGAAAAATCATTCAAAAGTTGCGACAAAGAGTATTATTATTTCTTTATCTATCAACCACTTTTTTCAAATTCTATCTACCTGTTTATCTACCTATCAGTAATATAATCCATTTGTTCGTCCGTAAGCGGTTTTCCCTTAACTGCACGTTCAATAATTTGCGGAATAATTTCTTTGCCTCGTAACATAGTATTTATCGGTTCTCCAATATAAGCACTGTCTGCGTAGAGTTCCTGCCCTTTGTCATTTTCTCGAAGCAAGATTTCAATGGATTGACTGTCATGAACTTCTGGCTGGTAAATTTATAAGTATCTATTAATTTACTCTTTGCATCAATTTTCGCGTGGTCTTTGTAAGCATAATATTTCTGTTTGTTTTTTTCTGTCCAACCTGCATCAATATCTTTTTGGCATTTCTTCTTTGGCTGGTACTGCCATAATTGTTCGCCTTCGCCTGCCTTGATTTGCTTATTTTTATCTTTACTATTGCGTTGACGTTGTACTTCTTTCTACAAAGCTGATGTCCATAGTTTTACCCTTGTTCACATACAAATCTAAATCATACAAATAGTGACGAAATTGTTCAAAAAGTTTCTTTTCTATATCTTAATTATTATTATAAGCAATGAAAGTGGAGGGAACTCCTTCGGTGTGATTAAGAAATATATTTTTGAATGTCAGTGTGTTTATTATTAGGAGTGCCCTTTACCTTGTACCTTTCAGTTATTCGAAAAAAAATTCATATATTTGCATAAATTTTAGTGTTAATTAGTGTTTGCTTCGTTCCTCGCAATGACACATGGACTTAATTCGTAAATAAATGAACAACTTTTCTCTTGAACAACTCCCTACCGCCGCACACCACACTACTGAGGTGCTGACGCAATGCTTCAGTTTTATTGATTTAACTTCGCTGAACGCTACCGATACCCCTGCCAAAATCGCAGCCATGATGGAAAAGGTGAACGATTTCCCAAAACAATTTCCGGCCCTGCCAAATGTAGCTGCCGTTTGTGTGTATCCTAATTTAGTGCCTATCACACGGCATACACTACGGGCGTCTGAGGTGAAAATAGCCGCTGTGGGCGCAGGCTTTCCCTTCTCTCAAACTTTTGTTGAAGTGAAATGCGCCGAATGTAGCCGCACCGTTGATGCCGGCGCCGATGAAATCGACATTGTGATTTCGCTAAGCGCCTTTCTATCCAACGACTACGATACAATACAAGACGAAATTGCACAGATAAAAAAAGCCATAGGCAAGGTACACTTGAAAGTAATTCTTGAAACCGGCGCCCTGATCCCCGAACAAATAGCTACGGCAAGTAAACTGTCTATTGAAGCCGGCGCCGACTTCATCAAAACCTCCACCGGAAAGATGGAACCCGCCGCCACACCCGAAGCCGCTTGGATTATGTGCCAAACCATCAAAAATTACTTCGACAGAACCGGCAAAAAAATCGGCTTCAAGCCCGCCGGCGGAATCATTACCGCTCAAGATGCCGTGATTTACTACACTATCGTTAAAACCGTACTCGGCGAGGCCTGGCTTACCCCCGAACTTTTCCGCCTTGGCGCCAGCCGCTTGGCCAACAACCTGCTCACCGAAATCACCGGCAAACCCGTTACCCACTTTTAAATCAATTACGAATTACGATATCTCAATTCAAAGATTTAATAATTTAAAAATTCAATAATTTTAATAAATTTTATAACTTTATAAACTTTTAACTCATAATTCATAACCCATAACTCATAATCAATTAACATGAAACTAATCGAATGTGTGCCTAATTTCAGCGAAGGCCGCGACATGAATGTCATCAAACAAATTACCGATATTATTGAAGAAGTAGAAGGCGTACGCCTTTTAGACGTTGATCCGGGAAAGGCCACCAACCGCACGGTGGTAACCCTTGTGGGCGAGCCTGAAGCAGTTTGCGAAGCAGCCTTCCGCACTGTAAGCAAGGCCTGCGAGCTCATCGACATGAGTAAGCACCACGGCGAACATCCTCGTTTCGGCGCTACCGACGTGTGTCCGCTTATTCCCATTTCGGGCATCACGATGGAAGAAACTGCCGAATATGCACGCCGCTTAGCCAAGCGTATAGGCGAGGAACTGCAATTTCCTGTTTATTGCTATGAGTCGGCTGCCTTTATCGCAGAACGCCGCAACTTGGCCAACTGCCGCGAAGGCGAATACGAAGGCCTTAAAGATAAATTAACCAAACCTGAATGGGAACCCGACTTCGGACCCGCCGCTTTCGTACCTAAAACAGGCGCTATAGCTGTGGGAGCGCGTAATTTTTTGGTAGCATACAACATTAACCTCAACACTACTTCTACCCGTCGCGCTAACGCCGTAGCCTTCGACATGCGCGAAAAGGGCCGCAAGGTGAAAGATGCCAACGGCAACGAAAGCTGGCAAGCAGGTTTGTTAAAATCCGTGAAA
>JAIRUB010000038.1 GCA_031254635.1 Prevotellaceae bacterium
CTTACCACGATGATAAGATATTGTCGGAACTTTCGCTGAGGTTGGTGCAGCGCCGCTTGCCGAAGATTGAACTACGCGACGAACCTTACAACAATGCCGAAATCGAAGCCCGAAAACAGGCATTTATAAAGATGTATGACTACACGCCGGAAGAGGCTTCCTGCTTTATTTGGAGCGGTGTTATCACGAATAAGGGTTATGAAAGCGGTGCTGAAAAAATCAATATTCACTACGGCAAGGGCAAACTACACGATATATATGAGGTTTCCGATATGCTCAGCGCCCAAGCCTTTACAGGAATTACGACGAAGTATTACCTGTGTTATCCGAAGGGGGATGAAGCTAAGTGATTAAAAAAACAATTTTTTGGCACTAAATTTGCTTTGTGCCAAAAATCTAACTATCTTTGCAACATATTTTCAATACAACTATGAATAGGCTAAACATAGATAGTTTTAAAAAGTATTTTGAAGACAAGGAGTTTATTGAGGCAACAGCTATAGCTGATTTTTACAATTCTTTCGAGAAGCCAATAAAATTGGCAACTATCCATTGGCGTATTCATTCATTGGTACAAAAAGGTGTTTTGCAGCGGGTAGGAAGAGGAAAATTTCGTTTGGGAGAACCCAAAGCTTATATACCTGAAATATCGCTTAAATTGAAATCTATATACAAAAAAATCCACGAAGAGTTTCCTTTTACCGAACTTTGTGTATGGCATACTTCTATTTTTAATGAGTTTATGCGGCACCAAGCAGGGAAATTTTGTTATTTGATTGAGGTAGAAAAAGCCTCTGCAGAGGCTGTTTTTTATTTCTTAAAAGAAGAAAAAATAACTGTTTTTCTCAATCCAAATCAAGAAATTTTAGACAAATATATTCCGGAAAATAAAAATATTTGTATTATACAAGCCTTGGTTTCCGAAGCTCCAACGCAAAAAATCGGTGAGATTTGCACTATTTCTGTAGAAAAAATGTTGGTAGATATTTTTTGTAATAAAACCCTGTTTGCAACTCAACAGGGCGCAGAAATGCGAACAATTTTCAATGAAGCATTAGGAAAATATACCGTCAATCAAAGTAAAATGTTGCGTTACGCTGACAGGAGAAAAAAGAAAGAGGGTTTTAGTAATTATTTAAAAACGATTTCAAAATATCGGCAGTAAAATAAAAATAGTGCCAAAATATAGTATATGATAAATCAAAAAGATATCACAGTAGAATGGCTTATCCAAGTATCTAAAAAGTATCGGAATATTGACAAAATATTAGTCGAAAAAGTAATCCGTGCCCTATTGCTGCTGGAAGGCTTGGCAAAGCAAAACATTGATTTCGTTTTTAAAGGCGGTACGGCTTTGATGTTGCTTCTTGACTCTACAAAACGGCTTTCGTTGGATATTGATATTATTTTGCCGCAAAGAATTGAAAATTTTGAAATGATTTTAAATAATATTGCAAAAAGTCAAGGTTTCTCAAGAGTAGAATTACAACAAAGAATAGTGCAATCAAAGATGAAAAAAGAGCATTACAAATTCTTTTTCACGCCTCTGCATAAAAGCAATAAGGATGAAGAGTATGTTTTATTAGATGTGCTTCACGAAAAAATAAATTATAAACATTTAAATTCAACCCCAATACAATCTGTTTTTATTCCAACAATTGACAAGCCTTTATCAGTGAATATTCCAAGTTTAGACGATATTTTAGGCGACAAACTAACGGCTTTTGCTCCGAACACAACGGGTATTCCATATTATAAACATGGCGATAGTATGAGTATGGAAATTATCAAACAACTGTATGATATTGGAAACATCATTGATGTAATTACAGACATTGAAACCGTAAAAAACACATTTTACAATTTCGTCCAAGCGGAACTTGCCTATAGCAATACAGGCCAAACACCCGAAGATGTATTAAACGACATTTACCAAACAGCCCTGTGTTTAGTTACTCGTGGTTCTGCCGGAAATGGCAACTTTAACGAGCTACAAAAAGGGATTCGAAGAATAAAAAACTTGATTTTTTCGGAAAGCTATTACATCGAAAAAGTAATAACGCATGCTGCAAAAGTGGCTTATGTAGCAACATTGATAAGGCATAACGCAATCTCTCTTGATAAATTTGATAATTTACAACAACTGAAAGATTGGACGATTGGCTCTCCGCTTAACACTAAACTGAATAAACTCAAAAAATCTAATCCGGAAGCATTTTTTTATTGGTATAAAATATACGAACTCGAAAATAATAATTAATAAATAATAGATAGTAATATGCAACTCACAGCTCAAGCCTTAGCCAACTACCTGAAAGGGGATATTGAAGGTAATCCCGAAGTGGTGGTATCAACCGCTGCACGCATTGAACAAGGCCGCCCAGGAACCTTGTGCTTTTTAGCGAACCCTAAGTATGAACAATTTTTGTACACTACACAGGCATCAATTGTGCTGCTTAATCGCAGCTTTGTACTTACTGGCCCGGTGACACCCACCATCATTCGGGTTGACGATGCTTACCAGTCTATTGCAGCAGTGTTAGACTTGTATAACTCTATGCGGGCATTTAACAAAAAAGGCCGTTCGTGGCGCGCAAATGTTTCGTGGTGCGCTAAATTAGGAAAGGCCGTGTGGGTTGGCCCTTCAGCCTACGTTGGAAGCAAGGCCAAAATCGGGAAAAACACAAAAATCTTCCCAAATGTGTATATTGGCGAAGGCGTAAAAATTGGCGAAAACTGTATTATTTACCCCGGCGCACGGATTTACCAAGGCTGCATTATCGGCAATAATTGTATTATTCATGCTAATGCGGTGATTGGCTCCGACGGCTTTGGCTTTGCCCCCACAGCCGACGGTTCGTATAAAAAAATTCCACAAATGGGGCTTGTAATTATTGAAGACGACGTGGAAATAGGGGCTAATACGGTAGTTGATCGTGCAACTATGGATGCTACAATTATTCGCAAAGGGGTGAAATTAGATAACTTAATTCAAGTTGCACATAATGTGGAAATAGGCGAGAATACGGTGATTGCAGCACAAACGGGCATAGCCGGTTCGGCTAAAATCGGTAAAAACTGTATGTTTGCCGGACAGGTAGGGGTTGCCGGCCATATCGTAGTAGCCGATAAAGTGCAGGTTGGCGCTCAATGCGGGGTGCATACCAGTTTCAAAAAAGAAGGGGAGATACTGATTGGCTCTCCGGCCCTGAATGCTAAGGACTACTTTAAAGCTTACGCTATATTCCGCCATCTGCCGGGTATTAAGAAGCAAGTAGATGATTTAGAGCAAAAAATGCTAAGTACATGACAAAAATACAAAAATATTTAATTCAAACAAAGTATACGGGTTAAGCAGTATTTGCGCGATAATCTATAATCCATATTTAAACAGGCTTTTAGCTCTCTTTCCATTAACAAGGATTCTAATAGGTTTGATGTTTTGATCAACAAAAACACCAACGACATACGCCTATGCAAACGCC